>NZ_JBEZHM010000008.1:0-25257 GCF_040650575.1 Streptomyces sp. NPDC048659
CCCGCCCCGGCACCACCGACTGGCTCACCCACGACCGCGTCCTCACCCTCGCCCGCCACTACGCCTCCCTCCTCCCCCACCCCATCCACGTCGACGACCAACCCGTCACCGACCACCCCGCCCCCTGGAACCGCACCCACCCCACCCCCACCGCCCGCCGCACCGCACTCGCCGCACACTGCCGCGAGACCCTCGGCTTCACGCCCCTCGACGTCATCGACCTCGACGTGCCGCTCGCCGGACTGCGCGGTGTCGCCTACGTGCTGCCGTCCCAGGTCAGTCCGGCCCACCGCGCGGGGCACCGGGTGCACCTGAAGGGCATGCTGCTCACCGAGCAGGCCGACGGACTCCTCCCCGACTGGGCCTTCTTCGTCCGCTGCGTCCTCGACACCGACACCCTCCGGCCCACCGCCTCCCGCGAGGCCCTCTACGAGGACGAGACGCTGACCGGCGTACGGGACGCGCTCGGCCAGACCGTACGCGACTGGCTCGCGCGGCTCGCGGCGAGCGAGCCGGAGCGCCTGCGCGCCCTGCTCGCCGTGCACCACCTGGGGGTGAAGTCGCTGGCCCGGCACGACGACGGGATCCTCGCCGCCATGCTGCCCTGGCTGCCCTTCGAGACCACCGACGGACAGCTCTCCCTCGACGCCTTCGCCCGCCGCCACCCCGTCGTCCACTTCACCCGCACCGTCGAGGAGTTCCGCCAGGTCGCCGCCATCGCCGCCGCCCAGGGCATCGGCGTCGTCAACGGCGGCTACACCTACGACAGCGCCCTCGTGGAACGCCTCCCCCTCGTGCTCCCCGGCGCCCGGGTGGCCGAACTCGACGCCGACGCCGTCATCGACCGGCTCGACCCCGTCGACCCCGGGCAGGAGCTCGCCCTCACCGGCTTCCTCTCCCTCGCGCGCGCCGCCCTCGACCCCCTCGACTGCGACGTCGTCCTGCGCGCCTACCGGCCGCTCACCCTGCCGGGGCTCCTCCTGGACGACCGGTCGGCCCGGCACGAGCAGGCCCGCGCGGAGGCCGAGGAACAGGCCGACACCCTCTGGGCCGGCATCCTCGGCTCACTCCGCGGCAGCGCCCCCCGAGCCCGCCTCGTCCTCAACCACCACAGCCCCCTCATCCGCCGCATCGCCACCCTCGACGACCCGCAGCTGACGACGACCTCCGTCGAAGCCCTCTACGGACAAGCCCTCCTCATGGCCCAACGCCCCCTCCGCCCCGCCGACAACGCCCTCCTCAACCGCACCTTCCTCGGCCTCCTCGACCGGTCCGTGCGGCCGGACCACCCCGGCGGGCCGTCCCGTACGGCGGATCCGGCCCCCGACCACCCCTCCGGAGAAGACCGATGAGCCGCCGCTCACGCGACGAGATCCGTATCGACGTCCACCGCAACGGCGAGGAACCGTACGGCTCCGCCCGCAACGCCCGCGCCGAGCGGCTGGTCGCCGAGGCGGAGGCGACCGGCGACCGGCCGCTCCTCGTGGAGGCCCTGACCGGCCTCACCGTCGCCTACGCCTCCAGCGCCGAGGGCGACAAGATGCTGGTGCCGTTCGCGCGGCTGCTGCGGATGTGGGACCAGAACCCGGGCGACTTCGACGAGGACGACACCCACGAGCTCTTCTGGATGTTCAAGTGGGTCAGCGGCAGCGCGCTCGACCAGCCGGACGTGCCGCTCGCCTCCATCGAGGGCTGGCTGGGCGAGATGCGGCACCGCTACCGGCTCGCCGGGCACTCCGAACGGGCCGTGCACTCACGGGACTTCGAGGTGGCCCGGCACCTGGGCGACACCTCACGCGCGGAGCGCGCGCTGGCCGCGATGCTCGCCGCCGAGCGGGACGAGATGGCCGACTGCCCGGCCTGCGAGCTGCACGAGCGGGGCCGCTGGGAGACCGAGCGCGGCGAGGACGCCCGCGCGCTCGACGTGTGGCGGCCCGTGCTCGACGGGCGGGCCGGCTGCCTGCACGAACCCCACGCGGTCCTCGCGCTCTCGCTGCTGCCCCTGGTCCGCCTCGGGCGGCTCGACGAGGCCCGCGCCCACCACCTGCGCGGCTACCGCATGGCACGGGCCGAGGAGGGCCTGACCGTCGCGGTCGCCGGGCACGTCGAGTTCTGCGCGCTCACCGGGAACGAGCCGCGCGGCCTGGAGATCCTGTCCGAGCAGACGGCCCGCTGGGGCCTGCGCGGGGACGTGGGCCCGTACCTCCAGTGGCTGTCCTGCGCGGCCCTGCTCACCGGCCGGCTCGTCGCCCTGGGGCGGGGCGGCGAGCCGGTGCCGGGGCCGGGACTGGGACCCGGAACGGGGCTGGGATCGGGGCTGGGATCGGGGCTGGGATCGGGACCGGGGCTGGGGACAGGGCCGGGGCTGGCGTCGGGGCCCGGGGCCGGGCCGGGGACCGGGGGCGGGCGGTGGACGGCGGAAGCGCTCTACGCGTACGCGACGGAGGAGGCCCTCACCCAGGCGGCCCGTTTCGACGCCCGCAACGGCAATACCCGCGTGTCCGCGCTCGTACGGTCCCGGATGACGGCGGCCCCGCTCGTCGCCGCCCTCCCGTTGGGACTGGGCCGGGCGGCCGAGGTGACGGCGGGGGCGGGGGCGGGCCGCGCGGTGTCCAACGCCGTCACCAGCGCCGTCGCCGGGGAGCCGCTCGACGAACTCCTGGCGCGCGCCCGCGCGCTGACGGCCGGTGGGCACCCGGCGGCCCGGGCGGCCTGGCAGCGCGCGCGGGCCGCCGCCGGGGCGCACGGCGGGTCCCTGGCTCCCTGCGACGCGGCCGACGCGCTGGACGCCGAGGGCCTGGACCTCCAGCGCGCGGGGAAGGGCGGTCCCGCGGCGGCCGGCCTGTTCGCCCGCGCCGCGGAACTGCACGCGCGCGCGGGCCGGGAGGGCCAGGCCCTGGTGTCCCGCGCCCGCGCGCTCCTTGTCGACACGGACGGTCTGGACGGCCACGGTGACGCGGACGGCCTGGGCAGCGCGGACGGCCTGGGCGGCCACGCTGGCGCGGACGGCCTGGACGGCACGGACGGCCTGGACGGTCACGTTGACACGGACGGCTTGCGCGGCCTGGGCGGCCACGGTGACGCGGACGGCCTGGACAGCGCGGACGGCCTGGACGGTCACATTGGCGCGGACGACCTGGACGCGCTGTGCGGGCGAGCCCGCGAGCTCCACTCGGCGGGGCGCGCCACCGCCGCCGAGACAGTGACGGTCCTGCTGCTCCGCTGCCGGTCCCTGGTGGCGGGCCTGGGGACCGCGCTCGTACCGGCCGAGGGGATCGGCGCGGGGCCGGGCCGCGCGTCGGACGACGGGCGGCGCGAGGCCGACGGGCCCGGCGAGGCAGGGCCGGACGGAGCGCCCGGTCCGGGCGCCTCCGGGGGCGTCCTGCGGGCCAGGGAGGAGATCCACCGGCTGCTCGCCTTCGCCGAGGAGGCGCGGGAGGGGCGGGAGCGGCGGGAGGATCCGGAGCTGCTGGGCCGGATCGCGTCCGCCGTGGAGCTGCTCGCGCGGCTCACCGCGCCGGAGGACCCGCGGGCCGCCGCGCGGCTCGCGACGGCCGCCGTCGCCGACCATCACGAAGCGGGGCGGCCCTGGCTCGCCACCCCCGCCGAACTGCTGCTCGCCAGCCTGCTGTCAACCGTCGGGGACCACGCGGGCGCGGCGGCGGTGGCGCGGGGCGTGCTCGACGACGGGGCGCGCGTGGAGCTGCTGGGGCCGGGCGACCGGGCGCGGTTCTCGCTGGCGCTCGCGCAGGCGGTGACCGCTCTCGAAGGGCCCGGCCCGGCGGCGGAGGAACTGCTGGTGGACGCCGACCACTTCGCCGGGGCGGCGGGCGAGGGGGCCGGGCTCGGCGCCCTGGTACGGCTCCGGCTCGGCGGGCACTACTGCGCCCTGGGCCGCTTCGAGGAGGCCGCCACCGTCCTGGAGGCCGTACTGCCGGAGCTGCGCGCCGGGCACGACCCGGCGGATCTGGTGCAGGCCCGGGTCTGGCTGGCGCACGCCGTGCGGGGGCTCGGCGAACCGCGCCAGGCCGCCGAGCAGTTCGCGCTGGCCGCGGCCGAGACCCGCGACTGGGCGGACGGCCGGCATCACGCCGTACTGACGCAGCAGGCGGCGGAGGCGCTGGGCGGGGCCGGGCTGGCGGAGGAGTCGGCGCGCGCCTACGAGCGGGCCGCCGACCTGTGGCGGGCGCGCGGGGACCACGCGGGCGCGGTGCGGGCGCTGCGGGCGCGGGCCTGGGAGGCGCTGTACGCGTGCGGCCCGGCCGAGGGCGAGGTCGTCATGGAGGAGGCGCTGCGCGAGTGCGCGCGGGCGCTGGACGCGGCCCGTACGCCGGAGGAGCTGCGGCTGGGCACGCTCGAACTCGGCCAGACGTACCAGCAGTTCGCGCAGCTGCTGGTGGAGACGACGGAGGCGGCGCCGTTCGAGGAGGTGGAGTCCGCCGAGCGGTACGCGGAGCTCGTCGCGCTCTTCGAGCGGGCGCTGCGGCAGGCGGAGCGCGCGATCGGCACCCTGCGTTCCTGCGGGGAGTCCGCCCGCTCGGACCTGTGGCTGTGCGAACTCCTCGCCGTACGCCTGGAGTGGGGCCTGGGGCGGGAGGGCGCGGCCACCGGGCGCGCGCGGCGGGTGCACGCCGGGGTGCAGGACCTGCCCGACCCGGACGGCACCCTCGCCGAGGTCGCCGCCGAGTGCGAGGCCCTGCTCGGCGCCTTCTGAACTCCCGTACAACTAGGAGGTGGCGCGGGCGACGAGGGAGGCGAGGCCCGCGCGGGTGACGACGCCCGTCTTGCGGTAGACGCGGGCCACGTGGCTCTCGACCGTGCGGGGGCTGAGGCAGAGGCGGTCGGCGACGGCCTGGTTGGTGAGGCCCTCGGCGACGAGGGCGGATATCTCGCGCTCGCGCGGGGTGAGCGCGGCGAGCGGTCCCCCTGGGTCGGCCGCCGTGGTGCCGGGGCCGGCCGTGTCGGGGCCGAGGGCCGCGGTCCTGGTGCGGTCGGCGAGGTCGGTGAGGAGCCGGGCGCCGCCCGCGGTGGCGAGACCGCGGGCCCGGCGCCACATCGCGGCGGCCTCGGCGCCGTCCCCGGCGGCGCGCGCGACGGGGGCGCCGAGCAGCAGGGTGTGGGCCTCGCGCAGGCCGATGCCGGTGCGGGCGTACGTGTCGGCGGACTCGGCGAACAGGGCCGCCGCCGCGGCCTGTTCCCCGGCGTGCAGGAGCAGCCGGGCGCGGGCGCGCAGGGCGGCGGCGCGCTGGACGGGCAGGTCGAGGCGGGCGGCCTCGGTCTCGGCGAGGCGCGCCGCGCGCTCGGCCCCGGCGGGGTCGCCGGTGGCGAGGCGGGCGGCGGCGAGGAGTTCGAGGAAGCCGGGGCGCACGGAGGGCTGGATCCGGGGCAGTCCGGGTCCGCCGCCCGCCGCGACGAGGACGTCCCGGACCCGGTGCGGGTCGGTGGTGAGCGGGATCGCGTGGGCGAGCAGGCCGCGGGCGAGGGTGGCCCACCAGCCGTCGGCGGCGCCGACGGTGGCGGCGGCCTCCTCGGCGGCGGCGAGCGCCTCGGGGTCGCCGAGGGGGCGGGCCTGGAGCAGGATCGTGGCCCTGATGGCCCGGGTGAAGCCGGCGACCTCGGCGCCGCCGAGCGTACGGGCGAGGGCCAGGGCCTCGTCGGCGAGGGCGAGGGAGGTGTCGACGCGCCCGGTGAGGGACTGCACGTACCCGGCGCACAGCAGCAGTTGGGAGAGGGCGAAGGGGCGTCCGGTGCGGCGGGCGAGGGTGACGCCTCGGGTGGTGTGCCGTTCGGCGGAGGCGGGGTCGTCGAGGAAGATCTCGCTCCAGCCGAGCCGGACCAGGGCCTCGAAGCTCCGGGAGAGTTCGCCGTCGGTCATGGCGTCGACGAGGGCGGCGGCCTCGGCGGCGTACGCGCGGGCGGTGCGCGTCTCGCCCTCGTACGCCTCGCCGAGGGCGCCGAGGGTGAGGGCCGCGAGGGTGCCGGTCTCGTCGCCGCGCGCGCGGGCGGCGGCCAGCGTGACGGCGAGCTCGGCGCGGACCTCGGGGTAGCGGGCCTCGAAGAGCGCGCGGCAGCCCCATTCGACGACGAGCCGCAGGCGCAGGGCGGGGCGGGGTCCGGCGCCTCGGCGCAGTTCGCGGCGGATGAGGGCGTCGGCCTCACGGTAGCGGCCCAGGTGCCGTTCCATGAACGCGCACAGGAGGACGGCGGCGGAGCGGGGCTCCTCCTCCCCCGGGCTCGCGGGGCAGCGGGCGCCCGAGCGGCGGCCCGGTGCGTCCTCGCGGCAGAGGGCGAGCAGCCGGTGGAGCAGGTCGCGGCTCTCCTCGACCCGGCCGGCGAGGCCGAGCGCGCGGGCGCGGCGCAGCTTGAGCTCCACGCGGGCCTGGCGGTGTTCGGGGGCGTCGGGCAGGACGTCGAGGACGGCGGCGAGCCGGCGCGCGGCGAGCGCCGGATCGGTGGCCTCGGTGAGCTCGGCGGCCCGGACCAGGGCGGCGGCGGCCCCGGGCTCCCAGCGGGTCAGGTAGCGCTCGATGTGCCGCGCGCGGGTGGTGGCGGGCGCCCCGGCACCGGCGAGGCCCTCGGCGGCACGCCGGTGGTACTCGCGGCGGCGCAGCGGGTCCATGGCGTGGCGGACCAGGCGGGCGAGGGCGGGGTGGCGCAGCTCCAGGGTGTGGCCGTCGGGGCGCGGGCGGACCAGGTCGAGGCGGACGAGCTCGCGGACGGCGTGGACGAGTTCGTCGCGGCTCGCGCCGGTCACGGCGGGCAGCAGGTCGGTGCGGGCGTCCTCGTCGAGCAGGGCGACGGCGTCGACGACCGCGCGGGCGGCGGGGCCGAGCGGCGCCAGCTCACCGAGGAGGGCGGCGAGCGCGCCGCCGCCCGCGCGGCCGCCGGCGAGGGCCAGGAAGTAGCCGGGGTTGCCGCCGCTGGCCGCGTGGAGTTCGGCCGCGCGGGCCGGGGGCAGTCCCGGGGCGAGCCCGTCGGCGCAGTCGGCCTCGTCGAGGGGGCCGAGCGCGATCCGGGTGAGCGCGCCGCTCTCGGCGGCCCGCGCGAGCACGGCGGCGAGGTCCGGCGGGGTGCGCCGCTCGCGGCGGGCCATGACCAGGAGCACGGGGGCGGCGACGGGGTGCCGGAGCAGGTGGTCGATCAGGTCGAGGGAGGCGCGGTCGGCGCGGTGCACGTCGTCGAGGACGAGGAGCAGCGCGGGCTGGGCACACCGCGCGAGGGCGTCCGCGACCCGCCGGAACACCCCGTACGGCTCGGGCCGGAGCTGCGGCGGGAGCCCCGTCATGGATGCGGCCGGATATCCGGGGGCGGGGTGCCAGCCGGTCGCTCCGTCCCAGCCGCCCCGGCCGCTCGCGCCGTCCCAGCCGGTGCCGCCGTCCCTGCCGAACCCGACGGGATCCGGCCAGACACCCGGGGTAACGGGAGCCCCCGTCTCGCCGGTGCCGCCGTCCCACCCGTACCCGACCGGATCGGGCCAGGCACCCGGGGCGACGGGGGCCCCGGCCTCCGCCGCGTACCGCAGCAGTCCGTACGCGGGCGGGAAGCCGGACTCCGGGCGCGGGCCGGGCGTGGGTGGGAGGCCGGGCGAAGGCGGGTGCCCGGGCTCCGTGTAGAAGCCGGGGGCGGGCGGGAGGCCCGGGGGCGTCCCGGGGGCCGGGCGGTCGCCGGGCGCCGAAGGGGCGCCGGGCTCCTGCGCCGGGGCGGGGCGCTCGGGGCAGGGGGCGGTGGTGAGGTCGGGAGGTGTCCAGGGGGGCCGGGGGCGGCTGCGGGCGCCTCGGCGGGGCGGGGTGCGTCCGGCGCCGCAGGGGACGCGGGCGGTGTCCTCGGCGGGGGCGGCGAGGTCCGCGAAGGCGTCGGCGAACACCTCGTAGGGCAGCGGCCGCTCGCGCGCCGGGGCGCGGCCGTGCAGCACCGTGACCCCCGCCCGGCGGGCCCGGGCGGTGAGCTCGGCGAGGAGGCGGCTCTTGCCGATGCCGGGCTCGCCGGTGAGGTCGACGGCGCGCGGGGCGTCGGACCCGCGCCGCCCCGGCGCGCCCAGCAGCTCTTCCAGACGGGCGAGTTCGGCTCGCCGTCCGGCGAAGGGCGCGCGGTCGACGCTCCCCTCCCCTGTGATCCTGTTCATGACCGGTCCCCCACGGACTTCGTTCCCCGGCATCCGTTGTACGGCACGCCACTGACAGCCGTGCCCCCGCCCCGGGGTTCAGTGGCCGGGCGACAGCGCCTTGAAGGCCCTCGTCTGCTCGGTGATCGCCCGCTCGGTGGGCAGCCGTTCCACCGAGGAGGCGCCGAAGAAGCCGACGACGCCGGTGGTGTGGGCCAGCACGTAGGCGGCGTCCTCCGGCTCGGCGATGGGCCCGCCGTGGCAGAGGACCAGCACGTCGGGGTTGACCCGCTTGGCGGCGTCGTGCATCTCCTGGACGGCCTCGGCGGCGCCCTCCAGGGTGAGGGCGGTCCCGGCCCCGATGGCGCCCTTGGTGGTGAGGCCGACGTGCGGGACGAGGATGTCGGCGCCCGCGCGGGTCATGTCGGCGGCCTGCTCCGGGTCGAAGACGTACGGGGCGGTGACGAGGTCGCGTTCCCGGGCCGCGCGGACCATGTCGACCTCCAGGCCGTAGCCCATGCCGGTCTCCTCCAGGTTGACCCGGAAGGTGCCGTCGTAGAGGCCGACGGTGGGGAAGTTCTGCACGCCGGCGAAGCCCATGGCCTTGAGCTCGTCGAGGAAGAGGTCCATGCGGCGGAAGGGGTCCGTGCCGCAGACCCCGGCGAGCACGGGGGTGTCGCGGACGATGGGCAGCACCTCGCGGGCCATGTCCTTGACGATGGCGTTGGCGTCGCCGTAGGGCAGCAGTCCGGCGAGGGAGCCCCGGCCGGCCATCCGGTAGCGGCCGGAGTTGTAGATGATCAGCAGGTCGACGCCGCCGGCCTCGGCGCACTTGGCGGAGAGGCCGGTGCCGGCGCCCGCGCCGACGATGGGGCGGCCCTGGGCGATCTGGGCGCGGAGCCGGGCGAGTACGTCCTGACGGTTCATGGGTTCCTCCGGGGCGCGGTCGGGGCCGCGGTCACGGTCGGTGCGGGTGGGGGGTGGACGCCGGCCGGGTGTGGCCGCCGATGAGCTGGTGCAGCCGGTCGGCCATGGCGACGGCGAAGGAGGCGTCGTTGACGTGGACGTCGAGTTCGTGGATGCGGACGGAGCTGCCGGTGACGGCGCGGCGCAGGGCGTCGAGTCCGGCGGCGTCGGCGTCCGGGTCGGCGAAGGGGCCGTCGGCCACGTCGACGGCGGAGACGCCGCGGCGGGGCCAGAACACCTCGGCGGGGCCTCGGGCGGCGACGAGCTTGCGGCCCATGGAGGCGCCGAGTTCGGCCATCTCGGCGGCGGTGGTCCGCATGAGGGTGACGGTCGCGTTGTGGACGAGGAGGCGGCGGCCCGCGAAGCGTTCGGGGACGCTCGCCTCGGGCCCGAAGTTGACCATGTCGAGGGCGCCGGGGGCGACGACCTGCGGGATCCCGGCGGCGCCCGCGGCGGTGAGGCGGCGGGGTCCGGCGCTGAGCACCCCGCCGACGAGCTCGTCGGCGAGTTCGGTGGTGGTCAGGTCGAGGACGCCGTCGAGGAGGCCGTCGCGGGCCAGCTTCTCGACGGCGCGTCCGCCGGCGCCGGTGGCGTGGAAGACGAGGACCTCGTAGCCGTGTTCGGCGAGCCGCGCGCGGGCGGTGTCCACGGCGGGTGTGGTGACGCCGAACATGGTGGCGGCGACGACCTTGCGGCCCAGTCCGGCGGACCGGTCCTGGTTGCGTTCGTGGCGGCGGGCCATCCCGGCGGCGGCCGCCGCGGCGTTGCCGAGGACCTGGCGGGAGACGGAGTTGAGCCCGGCGATGTCGACGACGCTGTACATCATCGTGAGGTCGCTGCTGTCGACGTACGGCGAGACGTCGCCGCCCGCCATGGTGCTGACGAGGACCTTCGGTACGCCGATGGGCAGGGCGCGCATGGCCTGGGCGGCGATGGAGGAGCCGCCGCTGCCGGCCGCGGCGAGCACGGCGTGGGCGCGGCCGGTGCGGTGCAGGTCGAGGACGACGCGGGTGAGGCCGTCGGCCATGGCGGCGACGGCGGCGCCCCGGTCGCCGGACGCGCGCAGGGCGGCGAGCTCGTGTCCGCCCGCACGGGCGACCAGTTCGGCGGGGATGTCGGGGACGGGGGTGTGCGCGGGGTGCGGCAGCACGCCGGTGTCGACGAGCAGGACGTCGGCCCCGTACTCGCGCAGCCGCTCGCGCAGCCAGGCGTACTCCTCCCCCTTGGTGTCCAGCGTCCCGACCAGCACCACCGTGGCCAATGCCCTCACGCTCCCTTTCTGTGGCGGTGTCATCGATCCTCGGCGGCGCGCGCGGTCACGGCAACGACCAGTCGGGGCCGATTGGCCTGCGCGGACGCCGGGTGTCCAAGATGGGAGGCATGGCCAGGATTCCCTCGACGCGTTTGTCCCGACTGCTGACCGGATGGGCGTCGGAGGGGCCGGGGCCGCTGCCCCGGCGTCTCGCGGACGCGCTGCGGGAGCTCGCCGAGCGGGGGGACGTGCCGGCGGGCACGGTGCTGCCCTCGCAGCGGGAGCTGGCGACGGTCCTTGGGGTGAGCCGGTCGACGGTGACGGCGGCGTACGGCCTGCTGGAGGACGAGGGGCGGCTGGAGAGCGTACGGGGCAGCGGGTCGCGGCTGCGGGGCGCGGGGGTCCTGGACCGGCATCCGATGGAGGGGCGGTTGGCCAGTTTCGACGCCCGCGCGGGGACGGCCTCGGGTCTGACGGCCGATCTGTCGAGCGGGGCGCTGCCGGGGCTCGGCGACGTGGCGGCGGCGGTGGGGGCGCTGACCGCGCGGGACATGGCGCCGCTGCTGGGGGCGGACGGCTACCACCCGTACGGGCTGCCGGAGCTGCGGGAGGGGGTCGCCGCGTACTACCGGGCGGCGGGGGTGCCGACGGACGCGGAGGAGATCCTAGTGACGGCGGGCTCGCAGCAGGCGGTGTGGCTGGTGGCGCAGGCGCTGGTGGATCCGGGGGACACGGTGGTGGTGGAGGACCCGACGTACCGGGGCGCCCTGGAGGCGCTGCGGGCGCGCGGGGCGCGGCTGGTGCCGGTGGGCGGGGACGGCCGGGACGGCGGGATCGGGGGCATCGGCGGGATCGGTGCGGCGGGGCTGCGGCGGCTGTGCGGCCCGGTGCGGCCCCGGCTCGTCTACCTCCAGCCCACGGCGCACAACCCGACGGGGCGGAGCCTGGACGAGGCGGCGCGCCGGGAGTGGCGGGCGGTGCTGGGCGAGCTGGGCCTGTTCACGGTGGAGGACACGGCGTGCGCGGAGCTGTCGCTGGCGGGCGACGAGGCGGTGGTGCCGCTGGTGGCGGGGCTGCCGAGCGGTTCGACGGTGACCGTGGGCACCTTGTCGAAGCTGTTCTGGGGCGGGCTCCGGGTGGGGTGGGTGCGGTCGTCGCCGCAGGTGGTGGCGCGGCTCGCGAAGATCAAGACCTCGGTCGACCTGTCGTGCTCGGTGGTGGACCAGCTGGTGGCGGTCCGGCTGCTCGCGGAGCTGCCGGAGGCGCGGGCGCGGCGGCGCGCGGTGCTGCGGGAGCGGCTGACGGCGGCGGAGGAGCTGCTGCGCGCGCGGGCGCCCGGCTGGGAGTGGACGCGGCCGGCGGGCGGTCCCGCGCTGTGGGTGCGGCTGCCGGGGGCGGACACGGAGGCGACGGCGCAGTTGGCGCGGCGGCGGGGCGTGTCGGTGGTGCCGGGTTCGGCGTTCTCGCCGGTGGACGGCTTCCGGGACCGTCTGCGGCTGCCGTACGCGCACGGGGTGGAGGCGCTGGCGGCGGCGCTGCCGACGCTGCTGGACTGCGCGGCGCGGAGCGGGGCGGGGGCGGCGGGGGGCGGGGGCGCGCGCTGAGGCCGGGGATCGCACCCGGTGGCGGGCGACGGGTCGCCCGCCACGGGTACAGCGGTCCCCGGCCGTCGGGGACTTCGGGGCCGTGCGGCTCCCTCAGGCCGCCGCCCCGGCCTCGCGGGCGGCGGCCTCGGCCCGGTCGGCGGCGTGTGCGCGGCCCCGCTTGGCGGTGCGCATGGTCCACAGGACGAGCAGGCCGAGGGTGCCGTAGATGAGGACCGGGTTGACGACGACCATGGCCTCGACGGACAGGGCGTACGAGAGACCGACGCGGGCGGCGGCCTCCACGAGGTAGGCGGCGCCCCAGACGACGGTCATGCGGCGCATCACCGCGCGGAAGCCCTCGAACTGCCAGAGGCCGTTCCACCAGGCGTGGCTCTCGGCGGTGCCGTCGGTGGAGAAGCGGCGTCCGAAGTAGAACATCAGGGGCTTGGGCGCGAGGAGCGTGGCCAGGCAGAGGGCGCCGAAGAGGCCCGTGACGAAGGAGTCCTTGACGAGCAGGGCGCGGGCGGAGTGGGTGCCGACGAGCGAGACGACGGCGGTGAGGACGAGGAAGAAGACCGTGACGACGGCGAACTCGTCCGTCTTGCGGTGCCACACGAGGTGGACGACGGTGTCGACAACCGGCCAGACGCCGCTGAGGAGCAGCGCGGAGAAGTCGCTCCAGCCCCGGTCGGTCAGGGCGCCGAAGGTGAGGACGGGCGCGACGACGTTGAGTCCGATGGTGAGCGTCCAGCCGATGGCCGTGGCCGCCGCCGAGCGGGCGGGTGGGCCTGGGCGCGCGTCTGCCGTGGACATGATTCCCCCTGGATGAATGGCCTGATCCGTGCGGTTTCGCACGGTAGGGCGGCCCGTTGGGGGCGGACAAGACGACGGCAGCAAAAATGATCTTCAAGTCTTGGTAGGCGTTTCCTCCACGCCTCGCACGCCTTGCGCGCCTCGCACGCCTTGCGCGCCTCGCACGCCTTGCGCGCGTCAAAGGGCGTCGCCTTATGCGGCGATCGTCACTCAAACCGACGACCTGATGCACAGGGAGTCATATCTGCAGGTCGAATGCTTCCCGCGCCCTGCCGTACGCCCTGGCGAGGGGTGATCATCGGCGCGCACTCTGGAGGAACATGCCGGACCGGCCGTGTCCGGCGATCGGCGCGGGACGACGGGGAGTTCGGGGACGGGGGGCGTATGGCGGGCGTGGACGTGTGCGTGGTCGGGGCCGGACCGGTCGGCCTGACACTGGCGATCGCGCTGCGCCGGCTCGGCCTGGGCGTCCGGGTGGTCGACCGCGCGCCCGGCGCCGGACGCGGGGCGCGGGCGCTCGTGGTGTGGCCGCGCGCCGCCGAGGCCCTGGAGTCGCTCGGCGTCCTCGGCGCGCTCCGGGACCGCGCGGTGGAGCTCGGCGGGGTGACCGTGCACGGCCTCGGCCGGCGCCTCGGCGAGCTGGTCACCGGCTGGCACCGCTCCGCGCACCGCCGCCCGCTCACCATCGAACGGCACGACCTCGTGCGCCTGTTGTGCGGGGAGCTGGCCCGGCTCGGCACGAAGGTCGAGTGGGACACGGAGGTCACGGACGTCGCGGTGTGCGACGACCGGGCGGAGTTCACCCTGCGCCTGCCCGACGCCACGGCCGAGTCCGGCACGGCCGGGTGGATCGTGGGCTGCGAGGGCACCGACGGCGTGGTCCGCGACCGGCTCGGCATCCCCCTGGAGGGGCGGCGCGGGGCCGGGACACAGCTCGTCCAGGGGAACGCGGAGGCCGACTGGCCGCACGGCCGCCGCCCGGGGCACGGGCACGTGTTCCTCGCCCCCCGGCGCTCCGTGCTCGCCCTGCCGCTGCCCGGCGGGGGTTACCGCTTCCTCTGCCTCCGCGACGACCCCGACCCCGCGCGGACCGGGCCGCCCACCCTGGACGAGCTGCGGGACCTGGTCGCCGACACCGCGCGGGTGCCCGGTCTGCGACTCTTCCCCACGGAGCCGCTCTGGCTGGACCGGGCGCGGTTCGGCCGGCGGTTCGCCGCCCGGCTGCGGCACGGGCGGGGGCTGCTCGCCGGGGACGCCGCGCACGCCTGGGCGCCGGCCGGCGGACACGGAATGAGCGTGGGGATACTGGGCGCCCACAACCTCGCCTGGAAGCTGGCCTCCGTCCACCGCGGCCAGGCCGACGAGGCGCTCCTGGACACGTACTGCACCGAACAGCGCGCGCTGGCCCTGAAGTACGTCCGCGACGCGCGCCGCACCTTCCTGGAGCTGCCGCTGCCGCCGATCGGCTACCGGGCCCTGGCCGCCGTCCTGCCCCTCGCCCTCGCCGTCAGCCGCGTCCAGCAGCGCGTCGACCTGCGGTCGAGCGGCCTCGGGCGCGGCCACCGGGGCAGCGCGCTCTCCTGGCAGCAGGCGCCCCGGTCGCGGCGGGGCCGGGGCGCCCGGGCCGGCGACCGGATGCCCGACGCCCGCGTCACCACCGGAATCCCGGGCTCTCCCCGGGCGGCGGGCGCCGAGCCCGTACGGCTGCACTCCCTGCTCTCGTACGAGCGCTGGACCCTGCTCCTGGACGCGGCGCGGGCCGCCGACCCGGGTGTGCGCACGGCCCTGGAGGAGGCGTGCACGCGCGCTTCGGTGCCGCTGCTGGTCCTGCCGGTGAGCCCGGCGGAGCCCGCGGAGGCCCGGCTCCTCGGCCCACCGGACGAGCTCCGCCTGGTCCGCCCCGACGGCTACGTGGGCCTGGTCGCCCCCGTCGCCCGCCCGGGACTGCTCGCCAGCTATCTGTCCGCTCTCGCCCCGGGGGCCGCTTCGGCCACGGTCACGGCTACGGGACGGGGCAGGGGAGCGTGCCCGGGGCTGGTCCCGTGACACGGTGACGCGGTGACGCGACACAGTCCCGGGCCGGACCGGGCTGGAGGATCGCCGCAGCGCTCTGGGCACGGCACGGCAGGGCCGGCTCGGGCTCGGGCTCCTCGACTCGTATGAGGCGAGGCGGCGGCGCGGACCCGGGCGGCCGGCCCGCCCGCCACGGCCCGCCCTGGCCCGCCACGGCCCGCCCGCCGCCGGGCCAGCCGGGCCCGCCGACGTGACGCGGGGGCCTCGGGGCCGCCACCAGGGGCATCTTGACGAATTCCTGACGCAGGCCGCCGGGCCGGTTCCGCGTCCCTTGCGTACGCTGACTCGGCCGCCGTCCGAGTGATGGCCGGAAATCGACACTCCTTTCTCGCTCTCCCCTCCCTCCCCGTACGGACAGCTGGAGCTCTTCCATGGCCACGTCGCCCACCGCCCGCGCCGGACGCCTGCGCGCCTGGATGCTGGAGGGCCTGTCCGACATGGGCAAGGGGCGGCCCGCCGCCCCGCCGCCCGCCGACGGGGCCCCGACCGTCGCCGAGTCCGCGCCCAAGGGGCAGCCCTGGTGGCGGGTCATGTGTCTGACCGGCGTCGACTATTTCTCGACACTCGGCTACCAGCCCGGCATCGCCGCCCTCGCGGCCGGGCTGCTCTCGCCCGTCGCCACCGTCGTGCTCGTCGTCGTGACCCTCGCGGGCGCCCTGCCGGTCTACCGGCGGGTGGCCGAGGAGAGCCACAACGGCGAGGGGTCGATCGCCATGCTGGAACGTCTCCTCTCCTTCTGGAAGGGCAAGCTGTTCGTCCTCACCCTGCTGGGCTTCGCGGCGACGGACTTCCTCATCACCATCACCCTCTCCGCCGCCGACGCCTCCACCCACCTCGTGGAGAACCCGCATCTGTCCGAGGCGCTCCACGACAAGCAGATGCTGATCACCCTGGTGCTCGTCGCCCTGCTCGGGGCGGTGTTCCTCAAGGGCTTCCTGGAGGCGATCGGCGTCGCCGTCGCGCTCGTCGGCGTCTATCTGGCACTCAACGTGGTCGTCATCCTCACCGGGCTGTGGCACGTGCTCACCGAGGGGCACGTGGTGACCGACTGGTCGGCCGCGCTGACGCAGGAACACGGCAACATCTTCGTGATGATCGGCGTCGCCCTCGTCGTCTTCCCCAAGCTGGCGCTCGGCCTCTCCGGCTTCGAGACCGGCGTGGCGGTCATGCCGCACGTCAAGGGCGACCCCGACGACACCGAGGCGAGGCCCGCCGGCCGGATCCGCGGCACGAAGAAGCTGCTGACCACCGCCGCGCTCATCATGAGCGTCTTCCTCATCTCCACCAGCTTCCTCACCACGGTCCTCATCCCGCAGCGGGAGTTCGAGGCGGGCGGGCAGGCCAACGGGCGCGCGCTCGCGTACCTCGCCCACGAGTACCTGGGCAACACCTTCGGCACGGTCTACGACGTGTCCACGATCGCGATCCTCTGGTTCGCCGGCGCCTCCGCGATGGCCGGTCTGCTGAACCTGATGCCCCGCTACCTCCCCCGCTACGGCATGGCCCCGCACTGGGCCCGCGCCGTGCGCCCCATGGTGATCGTCTTCACCCTCGTCGCCTTCCTGGTGACCTGGATATTCGACGCCAGCGTGGACGCGCAGGGCGGCGCGTACGCGACCGGCGTCCTGGTGCTGATCTCCTCGGCGGCGGTCGCGGTCACCATCGCGGCGCGCAAGGCCCGGCAGCGCGGCTGGACGATCGGCTTCGCGGTCATCTCGGCCGTCTTCCTCTACACGACCGTCGTGAACGTCATCGAGCGCCCCGACGGCGTCAAGATCGGCGCCTGCTTCATCGCGGGCATCATCCTCATCTCACTCCTCTCCCGTCTCGGGCGCGCCTTCGAACTCCGGGTCACCCACGTCGAGCTCGACGATCTGGCGGAACGGTTCATCAAGGACATCGCGAGCCGCACCCCCCGGTTCGTCGCCAACGAGCCCGACCGGCGCGACCAGGCCGAGTACCGGGACAAGATCGAGCAGATCCGGGCCGACAACGACCTGTCCGCCGGTGAGGACTTCGTCTTCGTCGAGGTCACGATCACCGACCCGTCCGAGTTCGAGGCAGGGCTGACCGTGCGGGGCGAGGTGCTGCACGACCGCTACCGCGTCCTGACCGTGGAGAGCTCCTCGATCCCGAACGCGCTCGCCGCCCTGCTCCTGCACGCCCGCGACCTCACCGGGGTCCGCCCGCACATCTACTTCGAGTGGACCGAGGGCAACCCCTTCGCCAACTTCCTGCGCTTCTTCCTCTTCGGGCAGGGCGAGGTGGCCCCGGTCACCCGCGAGGTCCTGCGCGAGGCCGAACCGGACCGCGCCCGCCGCCCGTACGTCCACGTGGGCTGACCCGCCCGGCCCACCCGGCCCGCCTGCCAGCCCGGCCTGCCCGGCCCGACCGGCCCGACCGGCCCGCCCGCTTCACACCTCGCTCCTCCACTCCACCTCCTCTTATACTCAACAAAGCGAATAAGTCCATTCGCGAGTATTCGACAGCGCGCGAGCGCGAAGGAAGGCGGTCGGTCGCATGGCGGCTCAGCCGGGCTCCCGCTATCTGCGGTACGTCGCCCTCGGGGACAGCCAGACGGAGGGCGTCGGCGACGGCGACGACACCCGGGGGCTGCTCGGCTGGGCGGACCGGCTCGCCGGGCTCCTCGGGCAGCACAGCCCGGACCTCCGCTACGCCAACCTGGCCGTACGGGGGCGGCTGGCCGGGCAGGTGCGGGCGGAGCAGCTCGGTCCCGCGCTCGCCCTGCGGCCCGATCTGGCCAGCGTGGTCGCGGGGGTCAACGACCTGCTCCGGCCGCGCTTCGACGCCGACGAGGTGGCCGGTCACCTGGAGGCGATGTTCGCCGCGCTGACCGCCCAGGGCGCCCACGTCGTCACCCTCACCTTCCCCGACCTGACCCGGCTGATCCCGGCGGCCCGGCCGGTCGCGCCGCGCATCGCCGCCGTCAACGCCCGCATCCGCGAGGTCGCCCGCCCCCACGGCGTCACCGTCGTCGAGACCGGGCACCACCCGGTGGTCACCGACCCGCGCCTGTGGAGCCCCGACCGGCTGCACGCCTCCCCGCTCGGCCACGCCCGGATCGCCGCCGCCGTCGCCCAGGCCCTCGCGCTCCCCGGCAGCGACGACTCTTGGACGTACCCCCTGCCGCCACCGGCGGTCCGCCCGCCCACCGGGCCCCGCGCGGCCGTCGCCGAACTCGCCTGGCTCGGCTCCTTCCTGGCCCCCTGGATCGGCCGCCGGCTCCGGGGCCGGTCCTCGGGCGACGGCCGCACGGCCAAGTACCCGGACCTGAAGCCGGTCCGTTCGATTCCCTCTATTCGATCGGTCAGTTAACGCTCGCTTTAGATACGAGCGTTTTACGATCGATAGATGAAGAGCGATGCCGTCATCCGCAGAGGGGTCCCGCGCGGGGCCGAGGCCCGTGTCGCCGCGCTGTACTGGGAGGCGTTCGGGCGCAAGCTCGGGTCCGCGCTCGGGCCGCCCGACCGGGGGCGGAGCTTCCTCGCCGCCCACCTCCACCACGACCGCGGGCTCGTCGCCCTCGCCGACGGCACCGTGGCCGGGGTCGCGGGCTACGCGCTCGGCGGGCGCGGGCTCACCGGCGGCGGGGCGCGGGACGTGCTCACGGCGTACGGGCCGCTGCGCGGGCTGCCCCGGCTCGCGCTGCTGGCCCTGCTGGAGCGGCGCCCCGCGCCCGGCGAGCTGGTCATGGACGGGATCGCCGTGGACTCCGGGCGGCGCGGGCTCGGCATCGGCTCACTGCTGCTCCGCGAGGTCGTGGCCGTCGCCGCCGAGCACGGCTGCCGGCGCGTCCGGCTCGACGTCATCGACGTCAACCCCCGGGCCCGCGCGCTGTACGAGCGGCACGGCTTCGTCGCCGTACGGACCGAGCGCACCCCGTTCCTGCGGGAGCTGATGGGGTTCGGCGCCGTCACCACCATGCACCGGCCGGTCACCGTCGCGGACGGCCTCCCCCACGGCCCCGAAGGAGCCCGATGAGCACGCCGCCCGTCCCCACCCGGATGCTCGTCCACGCCCTCGTACGCGAGGACGGCACCGTGGACGCCGGGGAGCTGTACGAGGTCGGCGGGCTGCTCGGCATGAGCGACCAGCAGGTGCGGCTCTGCGTCAAACGCCTGGTCGCCGAGGGCCGGTTCACCCACGAGGGGCGCGGGCGCAAGGCCCTGCTGCGCGCCGTCGCGGACGCGGACGGCGCGCTCGCCCCCGACCTGGCCTTCATCCGCCTCGCCTACGCCCAGGACCGGGGCGCCGCGCCCTGGGACGGCACCTGGCACCTGTTCGGCTTCGCCGTGCCCGAGTCGGACCGGGCCGCCCGCGACTCCCTGCGCGCGTCCCTCGTACGGCTCGGCGCCGCGCCCCTGCAGAGCGGGCTGTACGTCAGCCCGCACGCGATCGGCCCGCTGGTCGGGGCCGAGGCCGAGCGCCTCGGCGTGGCCGCCGCGCTCACCGGGCTGACCTGCACCGACCTGCGGCGCGGCGAGCTCGCGGACCCGGCCGCGCTGGCCGCCGCGCTGTGGCCGCCGGAGCCGGTCGCCGAGCGGTACGGGCGGCTCGCGGCGCTCGCCCGGGAGGTGCTGGACCGGCTGGCCGGGGCCCGGCCGCTCCCCCGTCCGGAGCGGCTGGGGCTGAGCGTCCGGCTGGCGGCGGCCTTCGGCGAGGCGATGGAGCCCGACCCGCTGCTCCCGCCCGAGCTGCTGCCCCGCCCCTGGCCGGGCGCCGGGGCCCGCGCGCTCGCGGCGGAGTGCTGGGACGCGCTGGCCCGCGCCGCCGAGGAGGAGGACGGGGAGGACAGGGACGGCGGGGGCCCGGGCCCGTCCGGACGGGCGGGCGCGCCCCGCCTGTTCGCGCTCTACCGGAGCCTCCTCGACGAGTGAGCCCCCCTCAGCCCCACCCCTCCTCAACCCCGTCCCAAGCCCTCCCCAGCCCCCCCTCAGCCCACCGCCGCCCGCGCGTCCGCGATGCGGGCCGGGTCCCAGCCGCGGCGGGGTACCGAGTCCAGGAGCAGCCGGGTGTAGGGGTGTTCGGGGGCGGTGAGGACGCGGGCGGTCGGGCCGGATTCCACGATGCGGCCCGAGCGGAGCACGACCAGTTCGTCGGTGACGTGCCGGACGACCGCCAGGTCGTGGGTGACGAAGAGGTAGCCGACACCGGCCTCGCGCCTGATCCTGGCGAGGAGTTCGAGGATCTGGGCCTGGATGGACACGTCCAGCGCCGCAACCGCCTCGTCGAGGACGAGGACGCGGGGCTCGGCCGCCAGGGCGCGGGCGATCGCGACGCGCTGGCGCTGGCCGCCGGAGAGGCGGCGGGGCAGCGCCTCGGCCTCGCGGGGGCCGAGGCCGACCTGGTCGAGGAGTTCGGCGACGCGGGCCCGGCGGGCCGCCGGGTCGAGCCGGAAGTGCAGCCGCAGCACCTCGTCGACGCACTCCCCGGCGGTGATCCGGGGGTCGAGGGAGAGGTACGGGTCCTGGAAGACCATCTGGATCTCGCGGGCCCTGGCGAGGCGTTCGGCCCGGCCCCGGGGGCGGGCGGAGCGGTCCCGGCCGTCCAGGGTGACGGTGCCCGCGTCGGCGCGTTCGAGGCCGACGAGCATCCGGACGGTGGTGGTCTTGCCGCTGCCCGACTCGCCGACGATGCCGAGCGAGGAGCCGGGGGCGAGGGTGAAGGACACGTCGTCGACGGCGGTGTGCCCCCCGTACTCCTTGCGGAGTCCGGTGACGACCAGGCCCTCCCCGGCAACGGTGGCGGTGGCGGTGGCGGTCACAGCAGGATCCCTTCGTCGGCGCGGTGGCAGGCGGCGAGGCCCTCGCCGTGCGGGGCGAGCGCGGGCACCGTCTCCTCGCAGCGGGGCAGGGCGTGCGGGCAGCGGGCCGCGAAGTGGCAGCCGGGCGGGGCCTCGGAGACGGAGACCGGGCGGCCGTGGATGGGCCGGGGGGCGGGGGCGCCGGGCTCGATGCGCGGGGTGCAGGAGAGCAGCCCGGCGGTGTAGGGGTGGCGGGGCGCGTCGAAGAGTTCGCCGGCGGCGCGGGTCTCGACGATGCGTCCGGCGTACATCACGTACACCCGGTCGCAGATGGCGGAGGCCAGTTCGAGGTCGTGGGTGACGAAGAGGAGGCCGGTGCCGCGTTCGGCCTGGAGGCGGGTGAGGATCGCGATGATCTCGGCCTGGGTGGTGACGTCGAGGGCGGTGGTCGGTTCGTCGGCGACGATCAGGGCGGGGTCGCCGGCGAGGGCGGCGGCGATAACGACGCGCTGGAGCATCCCGCCGGAGAACTCGTGCGGGCGGCGCCGCAGGGCGCCGCGCGGGTCGCGGATGCCGACGGCGGCGAGGAGTTCCTCGGCGCGGGCGGTGGCCTTCTTGGCGGGGACACCGGCGGCGCGCAGCCCCTCGGTGACGAAGTCGCCGACGCGGCGCAGCGGGTTGACGGAGGCGCGGGGGTCCTGGAAGACCATGGCGGCCTCGCGGGCGCGGACGGCGGCGAGCCCGGCGCGGTCCAGGCCGAGGACGTCGCGGCCGCCGACGCGGACCTCGCCGGTGGTGCGGGCGCCGCGCGGGAGCAGGCCGAGGACGCTGCGGCAGGCGACGGACTTGCCGGAGCCGGATTCGCCGACGAGGCCGACGGTCTCGCCGGGGGCGACGGTGAGGGAGACGCCGTCGAGGAGGGGCCGGGCGGCCTGCCCCTCGGGCAGGCGCAGGGTCAGCCGGTCGATCTCCAGGACGGGCCGGGGGCCCTGGGGGGTGGTGGTGCTCATGGGTCAGCGCTCCCGCTTCGCGATCCGGTCGGCGATGCCCTCGCCGACGATGCCGAACGCCACGACGGCGAGGACGATGCAGACGGACGGCGCGAGCGCGGGCAGCATGGCGCCCTGCTGGAGCGCCGACTGGCCCTCGTTGATCATGGCGCCCCAGTCGGCGGTGGGCGGCTGGACGCCGAAGCCGAGGTAGGACAGGGCGGCCAGGTCCATGAGGGCGTAGCCGAAGTTCATGGCCGACTGGGCGAGCAGGGTGGGGGTGATGTTGGGCAGCAGGTGGCGCAGGCAGATCGTCCAGCCGGACCAGCCCTGCACCCGGTACGACTCGATGTACGGGCGGGCCTTCTCCTGGCGGGCGATGCCTCGGACCAGGCGGCCGACGTACGGGGTGTAGGCGACGGCCATGGCGATGACGGGCGCGGTCATGCCGGAGCCGACGACCGCGACCAGCATGATCGCGACGAGCAGGCCGGGGATGGCGAAGACCAGGTCCATGGAGCGGGAGAGGAAGGCGTCGGCCCAGCCGCCGCGCCAGCCCGCGACGACGCCGAGGACGGTGCCGAGCAGGGTGGAGACGGCGACGACGAGCAGCGGGCCGAGGAGTCCGGTGCGGGCGCCGTACATGAGGCGGGACAGGATGTCGCGGCCGGACTGGTCGGTGCCGAGGAGGTGGTCGCCGCCGGTGCCGACGAGGCTGGCCGTGAGGTCCATGGCCTCCGGGTCGTACGGGGCGAGCAACGGGGCGAGGGCGGTGACGAGCACGAGGGCGGCGAGGAGCAGCACGGCCGCGGTGAACATCGGGCCCTGGCCGAGGACCCGCAGGCCGCGCAGGCCGGGGCGGCGGCGCAGCGCGTCGGCGGGGCCGGCCGCCTCGGTGCGTGCGGTGAGGGTCATGAGGTGCCTTCCCCGTGGAGGGTGAGCCGGGGGTCGATGAGGGGGGCGCAGAGGTCGACGACGAGGTTGACGAGGACGAAGGCCGCGACGCTGATGAGGGTGACGGCCTGGACGACGGCGAAGTCCTTGGCGCTGACGGACTGCACGAGCAGGGAGCCGATGCCGGGGACGTCGAAGGCGGTCTCGACGACGGAGGTGGTGACGAGGAGCCCGGCGAGCATGGTGCCGCCGACGGTGACGACGGGGCCGAGGCTGTTGCGGAGCACGTGCCGCCGGACGACGGTGGCGCCGGCGACGCCCCGGGCGCGGGAGACGTCGACGTGTTCGCGGCCGAGTTCGTCGAGCATCGCGGAGCGGGTGACGCGGGCGAGGAGGCCGGCGAAGGTGGTGGCGAGGGCGAAGGCCGGGAGGGTCAGGTAGTAGAGGCGTTCGCCGAGTCCCTCGGGGGTGCCGCCGGGGCCGGGGAACCAGCCGAGCTGCACGGAGAAGAGGGAGACCAGCGCGATGGCGCTGACGAAGGACGGGGTGGCGGTGGCGACGCCGGTGGCGATGAGGACGATGCGGTCGAGGAAGCCGGGGCGCAGCGCGGCGAGCACACCGGCGGCCACGCCGCCGACGGCGACGAGGACGGCGGAGTAGCCGACGAGGAGCACGGTGCCGGTGAGGCGGGAGCCGAGGAGGGCCGAGACGTCCTGGTGGTACTGGGCGGAGCGCCCGAAGTCGCCGTGCAGGGCGCCGCCGAGCCACTTGGCGTACTGCACGAGGAGCGGGTCGTCGAGGTGGTACTCGGCGCGCAGCGCGGCGACGGTCTCGGGGGTGGCGGGGCGGCCGTGGAGGAGGAAGGAGACGGGGTCGCCGGGGGCGAGGTGGACGCTGGCGAAGACCACGAAGGAGGTCACCACCAGGACCGCGAGGAGTCCGGCGAGCCGGCCGAGGAGGTAGCGGAGCATTCCGTTCATCAGTTCGCGGCGCCGATCGTCGCGGCCCAGGGGTAGTAGAGCTGGGCGATGCCGGTGGGGGCGCCGGTGACGCGCTTGCCGAGGAAGACCGTGTAGGGGGCCTCGTAGAGCGGGATGGAGGGCAGTTCGCGGACGGCGATCTTCTGGAGTTCGGCGGTGAGGTCGGAGCGGGCGCCGGGGTCGACGGCGGTGTTGGCGCGGTCGAAGGCGGCGTCGTAGCTGGGGTCGGACCACTCGCCGTAGTTGCCGAAGTCGCCGGTGCGGAAGTACTGGTAGAACTCCAGCGGGTCCGGGGTGTTGTCGTAGCCGTTGGTGATGACGAGGTCGAGGCCCTTGCGGGCGTTCTTGTCGACGAAGATGCTGCTGTACGCCTCCGGGGAGACGGGCTTGAGCCGCACGTCGAGGCCGATCTGGCGGCCGGCGGCCTGGACGGCGTTGGCGACGACGCTGATCTCGGGGGCGAGGGTGCTGGTGGCGAGGGTGACCTTCTTGCCGGTGGCGCCCGCCTCCTCGACGAGCCGCTTGGCGGCGGCCACGTCGTAGACCGGCTCGGGCAGGTCCTTGAAGTAGCCCTCGGTGCGCTCGGGGAGGAGCGACCAGGCGCCGCGCGCGGTGGGGGACTTGGCGGGGATGCCGACGCCGCCGGCGGCCGCCTTGATGATGTTCTTGCGGTCGAGCGCCATGGACAGCGCCTGGCGGACCTTGAGGTCGCCGAGGGTGCCCTTGAAGTCGAGGACGGCGAGATTGGCGGCGGCGGTATTGGGGCCGTAGTACAGCTTGCCCTTGTTCGACGCCTGGAGCTGGGCGAGGGAGGACGAGGGCACCATGTAGCCGCCGTCGGCGGTGCCGGTGAGGAAGGTGTTGGTGCGGGCCGAGGGGTCCTCGACGAAGGTGAAGCGGACGGTGTCCGTCTTGGGCGCCAGCTTGGGGTCCCAGTACCCGGCGAACTTCTTGAGGGTGATCGACTCGCCCTGCCGCCAGGTGTCCAGGGCGAAGGGGCCGGTGCAGTTGACCTTGCCGCCGGGGACGCCGTACTCCTTGCCGGTCTTCTTGAGGAAGGCGGCGCTCTCGATGGTGCCGGGCGACGCCGCCATCAACTCGTTGAGGAGGACGTCGGGGCGGCTGAGGCGGAGGGTGATCTGGAGGGGGCCGGTCTTCTCGATCGCCTTGACGTTCTTGAAGGCGGAGCCCCAGGGGGAGCCGGTCGCCGGGTCCATCTGGCGCTTGAGGGAGGCGACGGCGTCGTCGGCGGTCATGGTGGTGCCGTCGTGGAACCTCACGCCGGGGCGCAGGGTGTAGACCCAGGTCAGCGGTTCGGGGTTCGCCCACTTCACGGCGAGACCGGGCTCGATCTTCAGGTCGGGGGTGACCCGCAGGAGCTGCTCGCAGACGTTGGCGAGGACGGTGTTCGGCGGGTAGTCGAACGCCTGGGCGTAGTCGAGGGTGTACGGCTCGGCGTACAGCGACCAGGTGAGGGAGGCCAGTCGGCCCTTCGCCGCGGGGGAGGTCGGCGTGACGGTGTAGGCGGCGTTGCCGCCGCCCGGCTTGGTGGCGCCGGAGCAGCCCGCCGTCGTGGCGGCGAGGGCCGCGGTACAGACGAGGGCGGCGAGGAGTCTGGGCGTGCGCAAGGAGACCCACCCCTTCACGGGTGTAGAGACGTGCACTGGGGAAGCCGGAGAGCTCGGGGGAGCTTGGGCGGCTGGGGGGAGCTGGGGCTGGGGAGCCGGAGAGAGCTTGGGGAGCCGGGGGAGCTGGGGGAGCTGGGGGAGCTGGGGGAGCTGGGGGAGCTGGGGGAGCTGGGGGAGCTGGGGGAGCTGGGGGAGCTGGGGGAGCTGGGGG
>NZ_JBEZHM010000008.1:25357-218379 GCF_040650575.1 Streptomyces sp. NPDC048659
GGGGGAGCTGGGGGAGCTGGGGGAGCTGGGGGAGCTGGGGGAGCTGGGGGAGCTGGGGGAGCTGGGGGAGCTGGGGGAGCTGGGGGAGCTGGGGGGATGCAGCGAGTATTGATGCGGGAACGTTCCCGCACAAGACTTTGCGGGAACGGTTTTGCAGAGGTCAGGAAGGTGGCAGCATCGAATCGTGACCACTTCTGAACAGCCCGGAGGGCATGACGGGGACAGGCCCGGCGGACCCGTCCGGAGGCCGTCGGGACCGCCGGGACCCCGGGTCCGGCTCGTCGACGTGGCCCGTGAGGCCGGGCTCTCGAAGACGACCGTCTCCGCCGCGCTCAACGGCACCGGACGCCTCTCCCCCGCGGTGCGGGAGCGGGCCCGCGAGACCGCCCGGCGGATGGGCTACCGGCCCAACGCCACCGCCCGGCAGCTGCGCGCCGGGCGGGCCCGGCTGATCGGCTACGTCGTCGGGGAGTTCGCCGGCGCGCCCTGGACGTACCTGGACTCGCCGTACTTCGCCCAGCTGACGAGCGCCACCGCCGCGGCGGCCCTGCGGCACGGCTACGCGCTGGTGATGCTGCCCGCGGGGACGCTCCAGCGGGAGTGGGCCGACCTGCCCCTGGAGGCGGTGATCGTCGCCGACCCGGTCGAGGACGACCCCCTGGTGGAGGACTTCCTCGCCGCCCGGATCCCCGTCTTCAGCGACGCGTCGGTGGCGGACCGCCCCGGCGCGTACTGGGTCGACGTGGACACGGAGGCAGCGGTACGGGACTCCCTGGACCACCTGCGCGAGCGCGGGTCGCGGCGGACCGCGCTCGTCCTGCCCGACAGCACGACCCGCTTCCACCGCGAGGTCCACGCCGCCTACCGCGCCTGGTGCGCGCGGCACGGCGCCGAGGAACTGGTCACCCTGGTCCCGCTGCCCGGCAACGGACCGGTGGTCCGCGCCGTCGAGGAGGCCCTGGGCGCCGAGCCCCGGCCCGACGGGCTGTTCGTGGTGGCGGAGGCCAGCCCGCCGCTGGTCCTGGACGCCGCGCGGCGGCTCGGCCTCGCGGTGCCCGGGGAGCTGCGGGTGGTGTGCGTGAGCGAGGACGGCTCGGCCGCCCACGCGGACCCGCCGGTCACCACGCTGAGCCTGCGCCCGGCCGAGGTGGCGGAGGCCGGTGTCGGACTGCTCGTGTCGGCCCTGGAGGGCGGAGGCAGCACCCCCCCGGGCGTGCTGCTCTCCGCCCGGCTCAGGGTGCGGGCCTCGACCTGACGGCCGGGGTGGGGCGGGCGGGGCGGGCGGGGCGGGGCGCGGCGAGGCGGCCGACGTGACCGGGCGGGTGCTGCCGACGACGTCGGTCACGCCGGTCCCGCCAGTCGCACAGGCCGCACCAGCCACTCCGGCCGCTTCGGCCGCTTCGGCCACTCTGGTCGCACCGGCCACCCCGGTCGCACCGACCACGCCTGGCCGCGGGCGCACTCCCGCGTGCGGGCCCGCGCACGCGGTGCGCGGGGCGTCGGGAGCGGGCCTGGGCGGGTGCCCGGGTTCCGCTCGGCGTCCGTCCGGCGTGGTCGGCATTCCGTCCCCTCTCCCCTAGCGTCTCCCCTAGCCCGCGAAGACGCGGGTGCCGCCGACGAAGGTCTGTTCCACGCGCGCCTCGGCGATCTCCGCGGCCGGGGCCGTGAAGATGTCGCGGTCGAGGACGACGAGGTCGGCGAGGTGCCCGGCGCGCAGGCTGCCGGCCTCGTCGTGGCCGCCGACGTGGGCGGAGCCCGCCGTGTACGCGGCCAGCGCGGTCGCCAGGTCCAGGCGCTGCTCGGGCAGGAAGACCCGCCCGTCGGCGGCGCCCGGCTCGGCACGGTTGACGGCCACGTGCAGCCCGGCCAGCGGGTCGGGGCTGCTCACCGGCCAGTCGCTGCCCGCGACCAGGGTGGCGCCGGCCCGGACCAGGTCGCCGAACGGGTACTGCCAGGCGGCCCGTTCGGGGCCGAGGAACGGGATGGTCAGCTCGTCCATCTGCGGCTCGTGCGCGGCCCACAGCGGCTGGATGTTGGCGAGCGCGCCGAGCCGCGCGAAGCGGGCGATGTCGTCGGGGTGCACGACCTGGAGGTGGGCCAGGTGGTGCCGGTTGCCGCGCCGCCCGTTGGCCTCGACCGCCGCCTCGACCGCGTCCAGCGCCTCGCGGACGGCGCGGTCGCCGAGCGCGTGGAAGTGCACCTGGAAGTCGAGGGCGTCGAGCGCGGTCACATGGCCGCGCAGCGCCTCGGGGTCGACGAAGCTCAGCCCGCTGTTGGCCGTGGCGCAGCCGCACGCGTCGAGATAGGGGCTGGTCATGGCGGCGGTGAAGTTCTCGGCGACGCCGTCCTGCATGATCTTCACCGAGCCGGCCCGGAAGCGCCCGTGGTGCGAGACCGCCCGGCGCTCGACGAGTTCGGGGATCTGCTCGGCGCCGCGGGCCCGGTCCCACCACAGCGCGCCGCTGACCCGCGCGGTGAGGGTGCCGTCCTGAGCGGCCGTCAGATAGGCGTCGGCGGGGTCGGCCATCCCGTTGAAGGAGCCGAGCAGGGCGTCCTGCCAGCCGGTGATGCCGAGCGAGTGCAGCAGGTCCTGGGCGCGCAGCAGCCCGGCCAGCCGGTCGGCGGCGGTGGTCGGCGGCAGCAGCCGCTGGACCAGCGAGACCGCGCCCTCCTGGAGGACGCCGCTCGGGGTGCCGTCGGCCTCGCGCTCGATGCGCCCGTCGGCCGGGTCGGGGGTGCCGACGGTGATCCCGGCGAGCTCCAGGGCGCGGGAGTTGGCCCAGGCGCCGTGGTGGTCGCGGTTGACGAGGAGCACGGGCCGGTCGGCGACCACGCCGTCGAGCAGCCGCCGGGAGGGCAGTCCGCCCTCGAAGCTCTCCATGGACCAGCCGCCGCCGGTGATCCACGGGCGGTCGGGGTGCTCGGCGGCGTACGTGCCGATGATGCGCAGGTAGTCGTCGACGCCGGTGGTGCCGCTCAGGTCGCACTCGGCCATCTCCACGCCGCCGGAGACGGCGTGGATGTGGGCGTCCTGGAAGCCCGGGATCAGCAGCCGGCCCGCCAGGTCGACGACCTCGGTCCGCGGACCGATCAGGGCGCGGACCTCGTCGTGGCCGACGGCGATGATCCGCTCGCCGACGACGGCGAGGGAGGAGGCCCGGGTCCGGGCGGGATCGCCCGTGAAGACGGGGCCACCGGTGAAGACCAGGTCGGCCGTGCTCATGTACGTACTCCTGGAGGGTGAGGGGCCGGGGGCACTGCCGCCCGGGGCCCGCCGGACCGGTCCCGAGGGGGCCGGTGCGAGGGGCGTCATGCAACCGTCGCGGTGGTTTACACGTCAAGGGTGTTGTCATAAGGTCCGGCGGCATGGCCGAACGAGTGGTGCCGGAGAACCGGCGACAGCGCAGGCGCCCCACCAAGCAGGGCACCGTCCTTTCCGAGCGGGTCATCGTCGAGACGGCGCTGCGGCTGGTGGCCCAGCACGGCGCGGAGGCGCTCTCGGTGCGGCGGCTCGGGGCCGCGCTCGGCTCCGATCCCAGCGCGATCTACCGCTACTTCCGCAACACCGACGACCTGTTGCTGGCCCTCGCCGACGAGCTGATCGGGGTGGCCCAGCGGACCTGGCGGGCCACCGGGGACTGGCGGGCCGACCTGCGGGACATCGCGCTGCGCATCCACGCGGCCTATCTGGCGAACCCGCAGGCGGCGGCGCTGGCCGCGCACCGCACGACGGGCCGCGAGAACGAGACCCGGGCGGTGGAGGCGATCCTCTCGGTGCTGCGCGGGGCGGGCTTCCCGGACGCGGAGGCGGTGCGGATCTACCACGCGTTCGTGGACCAGGCGCTCGCCTTCGCGGCGCTGGACGCGGCGACGTTCGCGCTGCCGGAGCCGGCCCGGGCGGCCGACGAGCAGGTCTGGCACGAGGCGTACGGGAAGCTCTCGGCGACCACCCACCCGCATGTGGCGGCGACCTTCCCGCTGCTCGCGGCGGACATGCGGGACAGCGGGCACCCGTTCGCGCTGGAGCTGATGCTGGACGCGGTGGGGGCGCGCCTGGAGGCGCACCGGCGGCGCGGGTGACGGCGCCGGGGCGTCCGTCTCCCCGGTCGCCGCCTTACGACAACACCCTTGACGCAAAATCGCCTGGCCGGTTCTCATGGCGGCACTTCGGAGGCCCGTACCTCCGCGATCCGAAGGAGCCCCGCCCCATGGACCCCGTGCACGCGCTGCGCGACGCCTCGCCCACCCCCTTCTGGCTGGACACCCCGGACCGCCCGGAGGTCTCCCCCGCCCTCGTCGGCCCCACCGACTGCGATCTGCTGGTGGTCGGCGGCGGCTACACCGGGCTGTGGACGGCGCTCATCGCCAAGGAACGCGACCCCTCCGCCGACGTGGTCGTGATCGAGGCGGACCAGGCGGGCGGCGCCGCCTCCGGCCGCAACGGCGGCTTCTGCGAATCGAGCCTCACCCACGGCCTGGGCAACGGTCTGGCGCGCTGGCCGCACGAGATCGGGCGGCTGGAGCGGCTCGGCCGGGAGAACCTCCGGGCCATGGAGGACGCCCTCACCCGCTACGGCATCGACTGCGCCTGGGAGCGCACCGGTTCGCTCGTCGTGGCCACCGAGCCGTACCAGCTCGCCGGGCTCGCCGAGGAGGCCGAGACGGCCGCGCGGTACGGGGCGGAGGTCAGGCTGCTCGACGAGGCCGGGGTCCGCGCGGAGATCGACTCCCCCGCCTTCCTCGGCGGGCTCTGGAACACCTCCGACACCGCCATGGTCGACCCGGCCCGGCTGGCCTGGGGCCTGAAGCGGGCCTGCCAGGAGCTAGACGTCCGCGTCTACGAGCACACCCCCGGCACCGGGCTCGCCGAGGACGGCGCCCGGGTCGCCGTCACCACCCCGTACGGCCGGGTGCGCGCCCGGCGGGTCGCGCTCGCCACCAACGCCTATCCCTCGCTGCTGCGCCGGCACCGCCCTTACACCGTCCCGGTCTACGACTACGCCCTGATGACCGAGCCGCTGACGGAGGCCCAACTGGCCTCCGTGGGCTGGCGGAACCGGCAGGGCTGGGCCGACTGCGCCAACAGCTTCCACTATGTGCGGCTCTCCGCCGACAACCGGATCCTGTGGGGTGGTTACGACGCCGTGCACCGCCGGGCCGTGCGCGCCGAGCACGACCGGCGGCCCGCCTCCTTCGCCACCCTGGCCCGGCACTTCGCCGCGACGTTCCCGCAGCTCGCCGGGGTGCGCTTCAGCCACGCCTGGGGCGGCGCCATCGACACCAGCACGCGCTTCTGCGTCTTCTTCGACACCAGCCACCGCGGCAAGGTCGCCTACGCGGCGGGCTATACGGGGCTGGGGGTCGGCGCCACCCGCTTCGGCGCCGAGGTGATGCTGGACCTGCTGGCGGGCGAGCGCACCGAGCGCACCGCCCTGGACCTGGTGCGGCGCAAGCCGCTGCCGTTCCCGCCGGAGCCGGCGCGCTCGCTGGGCATCGGGATCACCCAGTGGTCGATGGCCCGCGCCGACGCGCACGAGGGCCGCCGCAACCTGTGGCTGCGGGCCCTGGACCGGGCAGGACTCGGCTTCGGCTCCTGACCGGCGCGCGGCTGAGGGGGCCAGGAGCCCAGGAGCCCAGGAGCTCATCGGGGCAGGGGGTCAGGAGGGCAGCGGGCTCAGGGAGTCAGCGAGCTCAGGGAGTCAGAGGCGGTACGGCCTCGCGGGCCAGCCCGTGGGCCAGTTCGGCCCACCAGGCGCCGGCGGGCGGGTCGACGGTCCCGTACACGGGGTCGGCCGGGCCGCCGGTGCCCCGGGTGCAGCTCCCGTCGGACTCGCCGACCGTCTTCACGTACAGGTACGCGTCGGCGAGCGGGACCCCGGTGTCGGCCGTGGGGCGGGGGCCGAGGCCCCGGCCGGGCGGGTTGCACCAGGTCTCCGGGTCGGGGTAGGCCCCGGCGGGCGGGGTCCAGGGGCCGCGGCCGTTGCGGCTGGTGTCCACGACGAAGTGGAGCAGCTCGGCGGCGGGCGCGCCGCCGGTGGTCTGGGCGTACCAGGTGTCGGTCCAGTGCCAGGTGGCCGGGTCGGCGGCCGAGACCGCGTTGCCGGGGGTGCCGTCGTTGGGGGCGGCGGGCGAGTAGTACTGGCTCGCGCACCAGTCGGTGTGGCCGCGCGCCCAGTCGGGGCCGCGGGTGGCGAACCAGACGCAGCGGGAGATCCAGCCGCCGTAGCGGGTGAGCTGGTCGGTGGGCTGGAAGTTGGAGACGTTCAGCGAGAAGCCGTCGGCCTTGGCCACGCCCGCGCTCACCAGTCGTCCCGCGATGTCGCCGACGGACTTCCACTGGCTGTTGCCCGCGTCCAGGTAAACGGCGGTGGCGGTGCTCCGCTTGAGGACGGTGACGGCGAAGTCCAGGTCGGCGAGGCGGGCGGCGGACAGCGCGCCGGTCGGGTCGGTGTTCCCCGCGCAGTCGCTGGGCAGCGCGGCCAGCCCGTCGGGCTCCAGGACCACGAGCGCGGGACCGGCGCCGATGCCCTCGGCGAGGGCGCCGATCCAGGCGCGGTAGGCGGCCGAGTCGGCGGCGCCGCCGCCGGAGTAGTGGCCGCAGTCGCGGCCGGGGACGTTGTACGCGACGAGGACCGGGAGCTGGTGCGCGGCGCGCGCCCGCGCGATCAGGGCGCTCGCTCCGGCGCGCGTGCTCTCCGGGGTGCCGCCGGTGAACCAGGCGGCCTGGGGCAGCGCGGCGAGCCGGCGCATGCGGTCCGCGTCCGCCGCGTTCCCGGCCGCCGCGTCGGCGACGGCCTGGCGGGCGGCGCCGCTGTCGGGGTCGACGTAGAAACGGGTGGCGGCGGTGAGCGGCCCGCCGGGCGCCTCGGCCGACGCCGCGGGGGCGAGGCCGGTCCAGGCGGCGCAGACGGCGAGCACCGCCGCGAGGACGGCGGTGCGCCGCCCGGACTTCCGGAACATCATGCGGACCCTTCCGTGGTGCGGTCACCGGCAGCCTAGGGCCTGTCGTCACACTCCCGTCTGCCTCGCGACGCCATGCACGCGCTCTCGGCGCACCGGGCACAAGCCCGAGTACTCCAAGTACGAGGGCGTGCGCCCGGCACGCCGAGAGCACGCGCCTGACGCCGCGGGGCCGCCCTCCGGGCGACGACGGGAGTGTGACGACAGGCCCTAGGCGGCCGATGATCACCGAGGGGCCCGAACGCTCCGATCGGGCGGTCAGCCGTCCTGGCGGCTGCTCTCGTCCCGGAGCCAGGTGTCGAAGTCGCGCGCCTTGACGGCCTTGCGCGCGCCCCTGCGCGCCGCGAGCGCGGCGGAGAGGAAGACGAGGACGGCGGGCAGCAGGGCGGGCTCGGCCCGGAGCATGGCCCGCAGGTCGGAGACGCCGGTACGGGCCGAGGGCGGCGCGGCGCGCTCGGCCTCCGCCGACGTCCGCTGGTGCTCCTCCAGTTGGGCGGTGGAGGTGGCGGCCCTGACCCGGCGGCGGATCAGGTCCCGCCAGGTGCGCGGCGGCCGGACGACCACGCGGGCGGTCCGGACCACCCCGCGCTCGGCGGGCCCGAAGGCGAGCGAGGCGGCGAGGTCGTCGGCCATCAGCGGCGGCAGCGCGGCGATCCGGGCGTGCCCCTCGCCGGACATGGCGATGACGCCGCGCCCGAACAGCCCCTCGCGGACGGCGGGCAGCCGCTGCCAGACCCGGTAGTACGCGCGCACCCGCCAGGAACAGCCGGCCATCGGCAACTCCCGCTCGGGCGCCGTCGCGAGCACGCCGCCGGGCCCGTCGAGCGCGGCGGCCAGGGCCCGCACGTCCCCGGCGCCGAGCACCACGTCGGCGTCCACGTAGATCCGGGGGAAGCCGCGGGCGTACTCGTCGCCGAGGCGCAGGGCCTCGTGCTTGGACGGCACGGGCGTCTCGACGACCCGGACCCCCGGACCGTGGCCCGCGGCGACGCGGGCGGTGTCGTCCGTACAGCCGTTGCACACCACGACGATGTCGAACTCGTCACTCCGGGCACCGTCCAGGAGGGCGTCCAGGAGCCGGCCGAGGGTGCGTTCCTCGTTGTGGGCGGGGATCACGATGCTGGGCACGGGGACAGTATGACCAAGACGGCCCGCCCGCACGGTTCCTTCACACATTTTCCCGGCACGGCCATGACCTGGGCCGATGGGCCGGCCCCGTCCCGGTCGCCGGGTCCGCCGCGGCACCGCCGCACCGGAGGCCGCCCCTCCGCGCCCACCGGGACGCGTACGGACCTGAACCGATGCGTCCCACTCTTACAGTTCCTTCAACTATCGGTAGGAGTTTCACACAACTCCTGGATGGCCTGCCCCAGTTGGTCTAGATTGAGCGCTGCCGGATCCGCTGGGGCACGAACACGACTCGTCCCGGGCGGATTCTGCGTCCTGTGCGGGCTCGGTGGTGGCTGGGGAGGCTCACCGTCGGTTCGCAGCGTTCAGTCAGGCGGAAGAGCCGCGCATCCTCGTCGCACCACCGCTGCCTTTCCCCTGCCCGCGAGCCGCTCTCGCAGGCGTCCCCGGGGGAAACGGCGCGCGTGGATCGGCGGGTTGCGCGGGAAGCGCCCTTGGGGGGAATGGATGACCGTCCTGCCGGTCACGCATGAGCGGCATCGAGTCGAATCCACACACTTCGATGTCCACCGCCTGTGGTGGCGGAGGAGACACCAGACCATATTGCTGGCCACGGACGCCGCCGCGGCCGTCGTCGCCGCGCTCAGCGTCCTCGGCGCGGTGGGCCACTGGACCGTGGTCCTCGGCCTGCCGCCGGCCTGGGCCGCCCTGATGTACGCCCACCGGGCCTACGAGCGCGCCGTGTTCGGCTCCGGCGGAGAGGTCTACCGCCGGGTGCTGCGCGGTGCCCTGGTGCTGCCGGCGCTCGCCGCGGTGGTCGGCTGGGGCGTGGTGGGCGACCTCGACCTGTTGCACGAGATGATCCTGGCGGCCCCGACCGTGGCCGCCCTCAGCCTGGCGGCCCGCTTCCTGCTCCGGCGCTGGCTGCGCCGGAACTGGGCGCAGGGCCGCAACCGCACCACGGCGATCCTCGTCGGCCCCTCGGCCGGCGTCGCCGAGCTGCTCTCGGCGCTGTGGAACGGCGGCCCGGAGCGCTCGCCGTCCCGGGTCGGCCTCCAGGGCATGGACATCGCCGGCGTCTGCCTCACCGACCCCGGCAACGCCCGGGGCCGCGCCCCGCTCGACAAGCTGGGCGTGCCGGTGCTCGGCGGCGTCGACGAAGTCCCCGGCGCGATACGCGGGTTCGGCGGCTCGACCACCGTCGTCGTGCTGCCGTCGCCGGAGATCGACGCGACCCTGCTGCGCGCTCTGTCCTGGAGCACCGCCGCCGCCGGCGGCGACTTCCTGCTGGCGCCCGCCTTCGGCGACGTGGCCGCCTCCCGCCTGGCCGTACGGCCGGTCGGCGGGGTCCCGCTGATCCACCTGCGGGCCCCGAAGCTGTCCCGCTGGGCCCGGCTCCCCAAGGAGCTCGCCGAGCGGCTGGTCGCCGCGGCGCTGCTGCTGGTGCTCGCCCCGCTGATGTGCGTGGTGGCCCTGGCCGTCCGCCTCGGCAGCCGCGGCCCGGCGCTGTTCCGGCAGGTCCGGGTGGGCCTGCACGGCAAGCAGTTCACCATGTTCAAGTTCCGCACGATGCGGCCGGACGCGGAGGCCGTCAGGGACGAGCTGGCGCACGCCAACCACAACAGCGACGGCCTGCTCTTCAAGGTCCGCGACGACCCCCGGGTCACCCGGGTCGGGGCCACCCTGCGGCGCTACTCGATCGACGAGCTGCCCCAGCTCCTGAACGTGCTGAACGGGCGCATGTCGCTGATCGGGCCGCGTCCGCCGCTGCCCGAGGAAGTCGCCGGCTACAGCCACGAGGTCCGGCGCCGGCTGCTCGTGAAACCGGGCCTCACCGGCCTGTGGCAGGTCAGCGGTCGCTCCGACCTGCCCTGGGACGAAGCCGTACGCCTCGACCTGGCGTACGTGGACAACTGGTCGCTCGGCCTGGACGCGCTGATCCTGCTGCGCACCGGCCCGGCCGTCCTGCGCGGGACGGGGGCCTACTGACGATGAAGGGAACACACGTGAGCGACGCGAACGACTCCGGGCGGCCGGACGAGCGCCTGGGGGTCGCCGTCATAGGCGCCGGCTACTGGGGTCCGAACCTGGTGCGCAACTTCCAGGCCAGCGACCGGTTCCGGCTGCGCTGGCTCTGCGACCTCGACGTCACGCGCGCCCAGCGGGTGCTCGGCGGGTACTCCACCGTCCAGGCCACCGACGACTACGCGGCGGTGCTCGCCGACCCGGAGGTGCGCGCGGTCGCCGTCGCCACCCCGGCCGGCACCCACCTGGACGTGGCGCTCGCGGCGCTGCGCGCGGGCAAGCACGTCCTGGTCGAGAAGCCGCTGGCCACCACCTACGCCGACGGGGCGCGGCTGGTCGCGGAGGCCGAGGAGCGCGGCCTGACCCTGATGTGCGACCACACCTACTGCTACACCCCGGCCGTGGCGAAGATCCGCGAGCTGGTGCGCGAGGGCGCGCTGGGCGAGATCCACTACGTGGACTCGGTGCGGATCAACCTGGGCCTGGTCCAGAAGGACATCGACGTGCTGTGGGACCTGGCCCCGCACGACCTGTCGATCCTGGACTTCATCCTGCCCGAGCACGTGGCGCCGGTCGCGGTCGCCGCGCACGGCGCCGACCCGATCGGGGCGGGCCAGGACTGCATCACGTATCTGACGCTCCAGCTGAACACGGGCGCCATCGCGCACGTGCACGTGAACTGGCTGTCCCCGACCAAGGTGCGCACCACCATGGTCGGCGGCTCCAAGCGCACCCTGGTCTGGGACGACCTCAACCCGGCCCAGCGGGTGGCCCTGTTCGACCGTGGTGTCGACCTGGCCACGCCCCAGGAGCTGGGCGCGGACGAGCGTCGCGAGGCCCTCATCTCGTACCGCAGCGGCGACATGGTCGCCCCGGCGATCGGCGAGAAGGAGGCGCTGCGCAGCATGGTCGACGAGTTCGCGGCGGCGATCGCCGAGGGGCGGCCGGCGCTGACCGACGGGCGGGCCGGGCTGCGGGTGCTGGACATCCTGGAGGCGGCCTCGCGGAGCCTGCAGTTCCGCGGCGCGGTGGTCGGGCTGCGGACCGGGTCCGAGCGGGCCCTCAAGAACGGTGACGAAGTGCGGGGAGAACGGCGTTGAGCGATATCGCGGGCAAGCGGGTCCTGGTCACCGGCGGTGCCGGCACCATCGGCTCCCATGTGACGGACCTCCTCGTGGAGGGGGGTGCGAGCCAGGTCGTCGTGCTCGACAACTTCGTGCGCGGCCGGCGGGCCAACCTCGCCAAGGCCCTGGCGAGCGGCCGGGTCGAGCTCGTCGAGGGCGACATCCGGGACGCGGCGACCGTGCACCGGGTGACCGAGGGCGCCGATCTCGTCTACCACCTGGCGGCGATCCGCATCACGCAGTGCGCGGAGGAGCCCCGGCTGGCCAACGAGGTCATGGTGAACGGCACGTTCAACGTGCTGGAGGCCGCCGCGGCGGCCGGGGTGGGCAAGGTCATCGCCTCCTCCTCGGCCTCGGTCTACGGCCTGGCCGAGTCCTTCCCGACCACCGAGCGCCACCACCCGTACAACAACGACACCTTCTACGGCGCCGCCAAGGCGTTCAACGAGGGGATGCTGCGCAGCTTCCACGCCATGTACGGCCTGGACTACGTGGCGCTGCGCTACTTCAACGTGTACGGGCCCCGGATGGACATCCACGGCCTGTACACGGAGGTCCTGATCCGCTGGATGGAGCGGATCGAGGCGGGCGAGCCGCCGCTGATCCTCGGCGACGGCACCCAGACGATGGACTTCGTCGACGTCCGGGACATCGCCCGCGCCAACATCCTGGCGGCCCGCGACGGGCTGACCGACGAGGTGTTCAACGTGGCGAGCGCCACCGAGACCTCGCTGCGGGAGCTGGCCGACGGGCTCCTTGAGGTGATGGGTTCGGACCTGGAGCCGGTGCACGGCCCGGCCCGCGCGGTCAACGGGGTGACCCGGCGGCTCGCGGACACCACGCGCGCCGAGGAGCGGCTCGGCTTCAAGGCCGAGATCGACCTGCGGACCGGCCTGAAGGACCTGGTCGACTGGTGGCGGGCCGAGAAGGGCGCCACCGGGACGGACGCCGACGTCGCCGCCGCGGAGGCTCCCGTGCGGATCCCCGTCATGGTGCCGTGGCTCGGCGAGGAGGAGGCCAAGGCGGCCTCCGACACCGTGCTGTCCGGCTGGGTCGCGCAGGGCCCGAAGGTCGCCGCGTTCGAGCGGGCCTTCGCGGAGCGGGTCGGCGCCGCGCACGGCGTCGCCGTCAGTTCCTGCACCACCGCCCTGCACCTGGCGCTGGTCGCGCTGGACCTCGGCCCCGGCGACGAGGTCGTGGTCCCCTCGCTGTCCTTCATCGCCACCGCCAACGCCGTACGGTACGTGGGCGCCGAACCGGTCTTCGCGGACGTGGACCTCGCCACCGGCAACCTGACCGCCGCCACCGTGGACGCCGTCCGCACCCCCCGTACCAAGGCCGTCCTCCTGGTCCACCAGGGCGGCGTGCCCGCCGACGTGTCCGCGCTGCGGGCGGCCTGCGAGGGCTGGGGGCTGCCGCTGGTCGAGGACGCGGCCTGCGCGATCGGCTCCACCGTCGACGGCGGCTCCGTCGGGCGCGGCGCGCTGCTCGCCGCCTGGTCCTTCCACCCGCGCAAGCTGCTCACCACCGGCGAGGGCGGCATGGTCACCACCGACGACGCCGACTGGGCGGCGCGGCTGCGGCGGCTGCGCGAGCACGGCATGAACGTGTCGGCGGCCGAGCGGCACGCGAGCGGCAAGCCCGTCCTGGAGAGCTATCTGGAGACCGGGTTCAACTACCGGATGACCGACATCCAGGCGGCGGTCGGCCTGGTCCAGCTCGGCAGGCTGGACGCGCTGGTGGCCCGCCGCCGGGAGCTCGCCGCCCGCTACGGGGCGCTGCTGCGCGAGGTGCCCGGCCTGACGCCGGTGACCGACCCGGCGCACGGCGCGTCCAACTTCCAGTCGTACTGGGTGCTGCTCGCCGAGGACTTCCCGGTCGGCCGGGACGCGCTGCTGGCCCGGCTCGCCGAGGCCGGGGTGTCCGCCCGCCGCGGCATCATGGCCAGCCACCTGGAGCCGGCCTACGCGGGGCACCCCGCCGGGCCGCTGCCGGCCACCGAGCGGATCGCCCGCGACTCGCTGATCCTGCCGCTGTTCCACACCCTGACCGAGGAGCAGCAGGACCACGTGGTCGCCGTGCTCGCGGAAGCGGCGGCGCGTCCGTGACCCGGCTCGTCCTCATCGGCGCCGGCGGCTTCGCGCGGGAGACCGCGCAGGCCGCCCGGGCCGCGGGCCTGCCGCTGGCGGGGCACCTCGACGACGATCCGGCGCTGCACGGCGTCGAGGTCGACGGGGTGCCCGTGCTCGGCGGCAGCGCCCTCGTCCACGAGCTGCCGGACGCGTCCTTCGTGGTCTGCGTCGGCAGCCCGCGCGACTACGCCTCCCGCGCCCGGGTGGTGGAGCGCCTCGGCCTGCCCGAGGAGCGCTACGCCACCGTGGTGCACCCGGCCGCGGTGGTCTCGGCGACCTCGGTCCTCGGCCCCGGCACCGTCCTCCTCGCCCACACGGTCCTGACGGCCGCGGTGCGGGTGGGGCGGCACGTGGCGGTGATGCCGCACACCGTGCTCACCCACGACGACGAGGTGGCCGACTTCGCCACCCTCGCCTCCGGGGTGCGCCTGGGCGGCACCGTCCGGGTCGGCCGGGGCGCCTACCTCGGCGCGGGCGCGCTGGTCCGCGAGGGCACCGCGATCGGCGCCTGGTCGCTGGTCGGCATGGGCAGCACGGTCCTGGCCGACGTCCCGGCGGGCGAGGTGTGGGCCGGTTCGCCGGCCCGGCGGCTGCGCGCCGCCGCGCCCCCGGCCCTGGCACAGCTCACGGCGGACGGCTCCGGCCCCGCCGCCGAACCCGTCCCCGCACGAGGAGAGAACGGCACATGAACCAGATCCCCCTGGTCGACCTGAAGGCGGCGCACGCCGAGGTCGCCGAGGAGATACGCGCCGGCTTCGACCGGGTCCTGGCCGGCACCGCCTTCATCGGCGGCGAGGAGGTCCGGGAGTTCGAGCGGGAGTACGCCGCGTTCGGCGGTGTCGGGCACGTCGTCGGCGTCGCCAACGGCACCGACGCCCTGGAGCTGGCGCTGCGCGCGAGCGGCGTCGGGGCCGGGGACGAGGTGGTCCTGCCCGCGAACACGTTCATCGCCACGGCGGGCGCGGTCGCGCGCGCCGGGGCCCGGCCGGTCCTGGTGGACTGCGAGCCGGAGACGCTGCTGATCGACCCCGAGGCGGCCGTGGCCGCCGTCGGTCCCGGCACCCGGGCCGTGGTGCCGGTGCATCTCTACGGGCAGAGCGCGGACGTGGCGGCGCTGGCCGCCGCGCTGCCCGAGCGCGTGCGGATCGTCGAGGACGCCGCCCAGAGCCAGGGCGCCAGCCGGGACGGGCGCACGCCGGGCAGCGGGGGCATCGCCGCCACCAGCTTCTACCCGGGCAAGAACCTCGGCGCGTACGGCGACGCGGGCGCGGTGCTGACCGACGACCCGGAGGCGGCGGCCCTGGTCCGGGCGATCGCCAACCACGGCGGCGTCGAGAAGTACCGGCACGACGTGCCCGGCTTCAACAGCCGGCTCGACGGCCTCCAGGCCGTGGTGCTCCGGGCCAAGCTGCGCCGCCTCGCGGCGGGCAACGCGGCCCGGCGGGCGGCGGCGGCCCGCTACGACGAGCTGCTGGCCCCGCTCGCCGGGGCCGGGCGGCTGCTGCTCCCGGCCACCGCCGAGGGCAACGAGCACGTCTGGCACCTGTACGTGGTGCGGGTGCCGGGCGCCGACCGGGACGCCGTGGTGGGCAAGCTGAACGCGAGCGGCATCGGCGCCGGGGTGCACTACCCGGACCCGGTGCACCTGACACCCGCCTACGCGCACCTCGGTTACGACCGCGGGGACTTCCCGCACGCCGAGCGGGCCGCCGGAGAGATCCTCTCCCTCCCGCTCTTCCCGCAGATCTCCGCCGACCAGCAGCAGCAGGTGGCGGACGCACTGGTGAACGCCCTCGACTAGGCCCGGTCCGACGGGATCCGTCGGACCGGCCCCAGGGCCCGCTCCCCCTCCCCGGCCGGAAGGCCAGGACTGTACTGCCCGTGAAAGGTACAGCGATGCAAAACCGATACCGCCGGGCCAGAGGCGCTCTGTTCGCCCTGGCCGCGGCGCTGACAGCGATATTCTTGCCGCCGGTCGGAGAGGCGAGCGCGCTCGCCGATCCATGCGGAACGGGCAGCAATCCCATCACCTGCGAGAACGCCAAGCCGGGCACGCCGATGTCCGACTGGTTCGCGGGCAGTTCCTGGGGCGACATCGCGGGATTCCCGACCAAGATGAGCCTCCAGGCCGGGGAGACCCTCCAGTTCAAGGTCCAGTCCCCGTCCTCGTACCGGGTCAAGATCTACCGGCTGGGCTGGTACGGGGGTGACGGCGCGCGCCAGATCTCCACCCAGGCGCAGGCCGACCAGCTCTACCCGGCCACCTATCTGACCCAGCGCCCGGCGTGCCTGAAGGACGCGCCGACGGGCCTGATGGACTGCGGCAACTGGCCCGCCACGGCGAGCTGGACGGTGCCCGCCGACGCGGTGTCCGGGCTGTACGTGGCCAACTTCGACCAGGCCGACGGCAACGGGCTGATGCCCTACCCGTTCGTGGTCCGCAACGACGCCAGCCGCTCCGAGATCCTCGTGCAGACCTCGGACCAGACCTGGCAGGCGTACAACGACTGGGGCGGCACCAACCTCTACGACGGGCAGGGCCCGGCGCCCGACGGGCGGGCGTACAAAGTCAGTTACAACCGTCCGATGGACATCGGCGGCGAGAACGGCATCTACGGCTCCGAGTTCGAGATGATCTCGTGGCTGGAGCGCAACGGCTACGACCTCAGCTACGTCTCGGGCCTGGACACGGCCACCCGGGGCGCCGCGCTCCTCGCGAACCACAAGATGTTCATGTCGCAGGGCCACGACGAGTACTGGACGCAGGAGCAGTTCACCAACGTCCTCAACGCGCGCAAGGCGGGCCAGCACCAGACGTACTTCTCGGGCAACGAGATCTTCTGGAAGACCCGCCTGGAGCCGAGCATCGACGGCAGCTCCACCGCCAACCGCACCCTGGTCTGCTACAAGGAGACCAAGCTCAAGTTCCCGACACCCAACGGCGTCCCGGACCCGAGCAACGTGTGGACGGGCACCTGGATGGACCCGGACAGCACCAAGGAGGGCGAGCCCTACCGGCCGCAGAACATCCTCACCGGCTCGCTGTTCCAGGTGAACGGCCCCCGCAACGACGCCATCACGGTCCCCGCCGCGTACGCGAAGATGCGGCTGTGGCGCAACACCTCGATCGCGGGCCTGACCGGCAACCAGGTCGCCACCTTCCCGCAGGGCACCCTCGGCTACGAGTGGGACTCCGACGTCGAGAACGCCTCCCGGCCGGCCGGCCAGATCCGGATGTCCTCCACCACGGTGGACGTCAACGACGGCAACTACCTGCTGGACTGGGGCAACTACTACGGGAACGGGACCGCCACCCACAGCCTGGTGGCCTTCCGCGACCAGACCTCCAACGCCCTGGTGTTCGGCACCGGGACCGTCCAGTGGTCCTGGGGCCTGACCAACGTGCCGACGGCCGACCCGAACGGCGGCGTGGTCACGGTGGACAAGCGGATGCAGCAGGCCACCGTGAACATCCTGGCCGACATGGGCATCCAGCCCAGGACCCGCCAGGACGACCTGGTCGCCGCCGAGGCGTCGAAGGACGTCACCGGCCCCACGGTCACCGTGTCCAGCCCGGCCGTCAACGCCTCCGTCCCGGCGCTGCGCCAGGTCACCGTCTCCGGCACCGCCGCCGACTCCGGCGGCGTGGTCGCCCGGGTGGAGGTGTCCACCGACGGCGGCACCACCTGGAAGGCGGCCGACGGCACCGGCACCTGGAGCTACAAGTGGACCCCCCTCACCGAGGGCCCGGTCCAGCTCAAGGTCCGCGCCGTCGACGACAGCGTCAACCTCGGCAACGTCACCACCGTCCCGCTGACCGTCACCCAGCAGCAGTGCCCGTGCACGGTCTGGCCGGCCACGGCCGCGCCGACCAAGGCGAACAGCGGCGACGGCAGCTCCGTCGAGCTCGGCGTGAAGGTCCGCAGCTCGGTCCCCGGCACCATCACCGGCGTCCGCTTCTACAAGTCGGCCGCCAACGTCGGCACCCACAAGGGCAGCCTGTGGTCCGCCTCCGGCCAGCTCCTGGCCACCGGCACCTTCACCAACGAGACCGCGTCCGGCTGGCAGGAGCTCAAGTTCGCCAACCCGGTCCCGGCCAAGGCCAACACCACGTACATCGCCTCGTACTTCGCCCCCAGCGGCGGCTACTCCTACGACGCGCACTACTTCACCGACAAGGGCTCCGGGCTCGCCCCGCTGACCGCGCTCCAGTCCGGCACCGACGGCGGCAACGGCGTCTACCGGTACGGGGCCGCCGGCGGCTTCCCGAACCAGCAGTCCGCGGGCAGCAACTACTGGGTGGACGCCATCCTGGAGACCGGCTCGGCCAGCACCGTGCCGCCCGTCGTCACCGCCCGCACCCCGGCCCCCGGGGCGACCGGCGTGTCCATCACGTCGCCGCTGACGGCCACCTTCAACCAGAGCGTCGACAGCGGCACCCTGGTGTTCAGCGTGCAGGGCCCCGGCGGCGCCGCCGTCCCGGGCCGGGCCACGCTGGACGGGGACGCCAAGACGGCCGCGTTCACGCTCAACAGCCAGCTCGCCCTGGGCACCACGTACACGGTCTCGGTCCAGGCCGCCGACCTGTGGGGCAACGCGATGACGGACCCGGTCACCTGGTCCTTCACCACCTCCTCGACCCCGCCGCCGGCCGCCTGCCCCTGCACCCTGTGGAGCGCGCAGACGGTCCCGTCGAAGACCGCGGAGACCAGCGACGCCAACTCCCTTGAGCTGGGCACCCGTTTCCAGTCCGCGCTGGGCGGCAAGGTCACCGGCATCACCTTCTACAAGGGGGCGACCAACACCGGCAGCCACACCGGCAGCCTGTGGGCCGCCGACGGCACCCTCCTCGCCACCGGCACCTTCACCGGCGAGACGGCCTCCGGCTGGCAGACGCTGACCTTCGCCACCCCGGTCGCCATCACGGCGAACACCGCCTACGTCGCCTCGTACCACGCGCCGAACGGCAACTACGCCTCCGACGCGGGCTTCTTCGGCGGCGCCCACCTCAACTACCCGCTGTCGGCACCCGCCGACGCGAGCGGAGCCGCCAACGGCCTCTACAAGTACGGGGCCACGACCGCCTTCCCGACCAACTCCTACAACTCGACCAACTACTGGGTCGGCCCGGTCTTCACGACCGGCTGAGCCACCGAAAAACCGGGGAACGCACCAACATGAGCTCAGTCAGCGTCGTCATCCCCTGCTACAAGTACGGCCACTTCCTGGCCGACTGCGTACGCAGCGTGCTCGACGAACAGCCCGGCCTCGACGTGCGGGTGCTCATCATCGACGACGCGTCCCCCGACGACTCGGCGGAGGCGGCCAGGAAGCTGGCCGCCTCCGACCCGAGGATCGAGGTGCGGGTCCACGCGACCAACAAGGGCCACATCGCCACCTACAACGAGGGCCTGCTGGAGTGGGCGGACGGCGACTACGTCGTGCTGCTCTCCGCCGACGACCGGCTCGTCCCCGGGGCGCTCGTGCGGGCCGTGGCCCTGCTCGACACCCACCCGGAGGCCGGCTTCGCCTACGGCAGGCCACTGCGCTTCCAGCACGGCGGGCCGCTCCCCGCGGCCCGCACCGCCACCACCGGATCCGTGGTCTACCCCGGCCACTGGTGGCTGGAGCGGCGCTTCCGCGAGGGCACCGGCTGCATCACCTCGCCCGAGGTGGTCGTCCGCACCAGCCTCCAGCGGAAGGTCGGCGGCTACGACCCCGAACTGCCGCACGCCGGGGACATCGAGATGTGGATGCGGCTCGCCGCCCACGCCGACGTGGGCTACGTCGCCGGCGCCGACCAGGCGTACTACCGGGTCCACGGCAACAACATGTCCACCACCGACTTCGGCGGCCAGCTCGACGACCTCCGGCAGCGCCGGGCCGCCTTCACCGCCGTCCTCGACAAGTGCGCCGACCGGCTGCCGCAGGCCGAACGGCTGGCCGGCCTCGTCGACACCCGGCTGGCCCGCCAGGCGCTGCGCCGGGCCTACCGGGCCTACGACCGGGGCCGCACCGACGTCGTCCCGGTCGAGGAGCTGGTCCGGCTCGCCAAGGAGTGGCGCCCGGACGCCGAGTCGCTGCCCGAGTACCGGGCGCTGCGGCTGCGCCGCCGGATCGGGGCGCGGGTCATGCCGTACCTCCAGCCGCTGGTGCTGTCGGCGGTCGTCGACCGGGGCCGCGAATGGCTCTGGTGGCGCTCCTGGAAGCGCCGGGGCATCTAGCCGCCCTCCCTCTCCTGTCGTCTCATCTCCACGGAACGAAAGGCACATCCGTGAACTACCGCGTCCAGCCCACCGCCCAGGTCGACGAGAAGGCCGTCGTCGGCGCGGGCAGCAGCGTGTGGGAGCTCGCGCAGATCCGCGAGGACGCCCGGCTCGGCGAGAACTGCGTGGTGGGGCGCGGCGCGTACGTCGGCCCCGGGGTGACCATGGGCGACAACTGCAAGCTGCAGAACTACGCCCTCGTCTACGAGCCGGCCGTGCTCGGCGACGGCGTCTTCATCGGCCCCTCGGTGGTCCTCACCAACGACCACAACCCGCGGGCCGTGGACCCGGACGGGCGGCTCAAGCGCGGCGGCGACTGGGAGCCCGTGGCGGTCGTGATCGGCGACGGCGCGGCCGTCGGCGCCCGCTCGGTGTGCGTGGCGCCGGTGACCATCGGGCGCTGGGCGCTGGTCGCGGCCGGTTCGGTGGTCACCGCCGACGTGCCCGACTTCGCGCTGGTGATGGGCGTCCCGGCGCGCCGGGCGGGCTGGGTCGGCAAGGCCGGCGTCCGGCTGGCCGAGGAGCCCGGCGCGCCGGGCCTGTGGCGCTGCCCGGAGACCGGGGAGCGCTACGAGGAGCGGGACGGGCGGCTCACGGAGTACGGTGCCGCTCACTGAGCCGCCGGCCCCGCCGCGCCGCCGCGAGCCGTTCCGTCCACAGCGCCGTCATCACCCCGGCGAGGGTGCCGAGCGCGCCCGCGCCGGCCACCGCGCGGGTGCGGTTGGGGGGCAGCGCGACGGTGCCGGGGCGGTTCAGCAGGTCGACGGTGAGCAGGGTCCCGGGCGCCACGTGCTGCCCGGCCTGGAGGGCGTTCAGGCGCCGGTCGTACACGCCGATGATCAACTGGACCTGCCGGTCGGCCTCTTCGGGCCGGGTCTGCTCGGACTCCACCTGGAGGGTGGGGATCGAGTAGTACGGGGTGGCGCTGGTGCCGCTGTTGCGGGGGGTGAGCCGGTAGGTGCCGTGCACCCCGGCCGCCTTCAGCTCGGCCTGCCCGTCGGGCGACTGGAGCTGCTGCACGACGGCGTAGGAGACCAGGGCCAGCGAGGGCCGCAGGTTGGTCAGCTGGTTGGGCTGGTTGCCGGTCCGCGGCGGCTTCACCACGAGCACCGCGGAGCTCTGGTAGCGCGGCGCGGGCCGCAGGGCCGGGTAGCAGGCGACGCCGGTGACGAGCACGGCGAGGACCAGGACGTACCAGCGGCGCAGCAGCACGCGGGCGAGTCCTTCGGGAGTCAGCACGTCTCTTTCCATCAGCACCGATACTGGCACCACGAAGAGGAACCGGGGGAGGGTTCGTGAGCATCGCCGAGATCTTCCGCGTCCTGGCCGGGCGTTGGTACGTCATGGTGCCGCTGACCCTGCTCAGTCTGCTGGCGGGCGGCTACCTGTACACGACCGTGCCGGTGACGTACGAGTCGCAGAGCCAGCTGGCGCTGCTGAACTCCCGCAAGGTGGCCAAGCCGGCGCCTAGTTACGGCAATCCGCTGGCGTACGCGAGCGGTTCGCTGATCGGCACGGCCGATGTGCTGATCCGGGCGCTCCAGTCGCCCGAGACGGCCCGTTTACTCCAAGGCCGTGGGATCACCGACGAGTACGGGGTGGACTTCGCCGCGCAGGCGGAGGGGCCGCTGCTGACGCTGACGGTGAAGGGCGAGGACAAGGACAGGGTCCTCGAAGAGACCCGGATGATCACCGACTACGCCTCCGAGCAGCTCCAACTGCTCCAGGAGCAGGCCCGGGTGCCGGAGGGCTACTACGTGGGGTCGGCGCGGATCGTGCCGCCGCAGAAGCCGGTCTCGCAGCCCAAGTCGCGCTACCAGAAGGTGGCGGCGGTGGTGGTCTTCGGCGTCACGGCCGCCTTCCTGCTGTCGTTCGTGATCGAGACGTGGGCGGCGGTCCGCCGCCGCACCCGCGGGCTGCCGGAGCCGCCCGCTCCGCCGCTGCCGGGGCCCGGCGCGGGGCGGCTGCGCAGGCTGCTGACCCGGCCGCTGGACGCCACCGCCGTCCTCACCGGCTATCTGGCGCTGGCCCTGTTCCTGCCGTCGAACCTGGCGCTGCCGGCGCTCGGCGGCGCGGGCACCCCGGCCAACGTCTTCGCGCTGCTGGGCCTCTTCTGGTACCTGGCGACCTGGTGCCGGGGGCGGATCGCGCCCGCGCCGGGGACCCGCACGATGCGGACGGTGATCCTGCTCCTCGCGGTCACGGTCCTCCTCTCGTACGTGGCCAACCAGGACCGGATCAGCTCGCAGAAGGAGATACTGGCCGCGGACCGGGGCCTGATCGTGCTCCTCGTGTGGGTGTCCCTGGTGGTGCTGACCTCGGCCGGGATCCAGGACCGGGCGCGGCTGGACGTGCTGATGCGGCGGCTCGTGGTGATGGGGTCGATCGTCGCGCTGCTGGGCCTGTACGACTTCTTCACCGGCACCAACATCGCCGACTCGCTGCGTATCCCGGGGCTCAACTCCAGCGTGGCGAACGTGGCCGTGCTCGACCGGGGCTCCTTCACCCGGCCGCGCTCGCTGACCGCCCACCCGCTGGAGTTCAGCGGGATGCTGGCGATCCTGCTGCCGTTCGCGATCGCCCAGGCGTTCGACCCGGCGCGGGCCCACCTGAAGAAGTGGCGGCTGTGGGCGCCGGTGGTGCTGCTCGGCGGCGGGCTGCCGCTGACGGTCTCCCGGACCTCGATCATCGGCCTGCTGGTCGTGGTGCTGATCATGGTGCCGCGCTGGAAGCCGGTGCGGCGCTGGACCGCGATCGGGATCCTGTTCGGCGCGGTCGCGGTGTTCAAGGTGCTGGTGCCGGGGCTCATCGGCACGATCACGACGCTGTTCTCCGGCAGCCTCAACAACGCGGACAGCAGCACCCAGGCCCGTACCATCAAGTACCCGAAGATCGCCGAGTACTTCATGCAGGACCCGGTGTTCGGCCGCGGCTTCGGCACCTTCACGCCGGAGCGCTACTTCTTCACCGACAACCAGTACCTGCTGACCCTGGCGGAGCTGGGCGCGCTCGGCGCCCTCATGCTGCTCGTGCTCGGCCTGACCGGCGTGCACAACGGCGGGGCGATCCGGCGGCTGGCCCGGCACGAGGCGGACCGGGAGCTCGGGCAGGCGTTCTTCGCCTCCGCGCTGGTCGCCCTGGTCATCAGCGCCACCTTCGACACCCTGAGCTTCCCCATGTTCGCCGGCGTCTTCTTCCTGCTCCTCGGCGCGGGAGGCTCCTGCCTCGGCTTCGTACGGCGCGAGGCCGAGGCCGCCCGCACCGCCGACCGGGTGCCGCCGCAGCGGACGCCCGACTCAACGCACCTCGTGGAGATCTGATGCCCGTACAGCAGCCGCGCCCCGGCCCGGTCGCCGTCCTCGTCGTCACCTGGAACAGCGCCGGGGTGCTGCCCGGCTTCCTGGAGTCGCTGCCGGCCGGGATGGCGGGCCTGGACTGGCGACTGGTCGTCGCGGACAACGACTCGTCCGACGACACGGTCGCCGTGGTCCGCAAGCACGCCCCGGACGCCGTCGTCGTGGAGACCGGACGCAACGGCGGCTACTCCTTCGGGATCAACGCGGGCCTGCGCGCCGCGGGTTCCTGGGCGGAGGGCTTCGGCGCGGTGCTGATCTGCAACCCCGACGTCCGGATGGCCGAGGGCTGCGCCGCGACCCTGGTGGAGGCGCTGGACACGCCGCTGCCGGACGGCGGCCGGGTCGGGATCAGCGTGCCGCTGCTGCACGAGGAGGACGGCCGGCTGATCCACTCGCTGCGCCGCGAGTCCAGCGTGACCCGAGCGCTCGGCGAGGCCGTGCTGGGCAACCGGAGGGCGGGCCGCTTCCCGCGCTGGAGCGAGCTGGTCACCGCCCCGTCCGCGTACGCCGGGCGGACGGCGGCCGACTGGGCGACGGGGGCGCTGCTGGCGCTGTCCCCGGAGTGCGTGGCGGCCTGCGGGGAGTGGGACGAGTCGTTCTTCCTCTACTCGGAGGAGACGGAGTACTGCCTGCGCGCCCGGGACCTCGGGCTGGTCACGCGGCTGGAGCCGGCGGCGCGCGCAACGCACCTGGGCGGGGACTCCCGGGTGTCCCCCGCGCTGTGGTCGCTGCTGGTGGTGAACCGGGTGCGGCTGTTCCGGCGCCGCCACGGGCTGCCGGCGACGGTGGCGTTCCGCGCGGCGGTGCTGCTGCGGGAGCTGTCCCGGGCGGCGCTCGGCCGGGAGCCGGCCCGGGCGGCCGTGCGCGCGCTGCTCGGCGGGCCCGGGGCGGCGCGCCCGGGGCACCGCGCGTAGCGGGTCCGGGGCGCCGCCCGGGGGCTCACCAGGAGGTGTAGAAGCTGCCCGGGTTGACGAGGTAGCGGACGGTGGGCCGGGCGAGGTGCGCGACCCGCCGGCCCCGGCTGTAGCGGCGGATCAGCTCCCAGTCCTCCCGGGGCAGCACCTCGGGGGTGCGGCGCAGCCGGCTGAAGCGCAGCGCCGGGGCCCGCCGGGCCACAAAGGCGTTTGTGTCCAGGAACGCCTGGTGCGCGGACCTGCGCCGGTCGAAGGGCACCGACAGGACGTCCATGTCGGTGCCGTCCGGCCGTACCCTGCGCAGCGCCGTGTAGACGCCGTCGGGCCCGCCGGGGGCGCTCAGGACGGCCAGCGCCTCCTGGAGGTGCTCGGGCTCCCACAGGTTGTCGTCGTCGAGGAAGGCCACGTACCGCGAGTGGGTGAGCCGGATCCCGACGTTGCGCACCACCCCGGCCACGCCGGTGTTCCGGCTCAGCGAGACGGCGAAGAGGCGCGGGTCGGCGGGGAGTTCGGGGAGTCCGGCGCCGTCGTCGACGACGATGACGACGTGCTCCTGGACGGTCTGCTCCAGGGCCGAGCGGACGGCCCGGAGCAGCGCCTCGGGCCGCTTGTGGGTGGCGATGACGGTGGCGACCCTGGCGGTGGGCCGCCGCCCGAGGACGCGGGTGAGACGGGCGGTCTCGGCGTCCTCGAAGCGGCGCAGGCGTACGGCGGTGGGGGCGAGCAGGACCTTGTTGCGGAGCTCGTACAGGACCAGCCAGCCGAAGGTCCGTTTCAGCAGCTCCCACGGCCCCCTGAGGACCCCGCCCATCAGACCCGGGTGCGGACGGCGGTCAGGGACTTGGTGAGCCCGGCCACCCGCTCGCTGAGGATCACGGAGCGGGGGAAGAGGTAGCTCATCTCGGCGCGGGTCAGCAGCTCGATGTTGATGACCGCGTCCATGCCCTCCTCGGGCGTGCCGGGGCGGCTGTGGGTGAGCGGCCAGTGCCGGACCAGCTTGGCCTGGGCGGCCAGCGGGAGGAACTGGAAGCCGGGGGCGAGGAAGTGCGGCTCCACCGGGAAGTAGCGGTAGGGCGTCTGCACCCAGTGCAGCGGGGCCAGTTGCTCGATGGCGGCGACGAAGCGGCGGCGCTGGCTGGGCCCGCCGACGTGCTCGATCGTCGAGTTGGAGACGACCAGGTCGAAGTCGCCGAGCTTGGCCGGGATCGCGGGGTCGGTGACGTCCGCGATCTCGGCGGTGATCCAGTCGGGCAGCTCGGCCGGGTGGGCCTCCAGGTTCACCAGGTGGACGTGGAGGGGCCGCAGCGGGGAGCGGGTCCAGTTGCTCGCGGTGCCGCCGAGGTCGACGACGCGCAGGTCCTCGATGTTCGGGAAGCAGTTGCGGAACCGCTCCCAACGGGCCGCGCGGAACCGTTCGCCGAGGGAGTCGGGCGCGTCGACGAAACGATTGCGGAGGGCTCGGAGGCCGGACATCGCATCAACCACCTGATGTTCGAGGTCGGGGTGGGGTCGGGTCCAACCCTATGCGGACAGTGGGTATTTATCTGCTGATCTGTTGATCTCGTCCGCTCACTGCGGGGTGGGTACGACGGGGGTGCCGTCGGCCATCCGGTTGCCGCGCCAGACGTTGCCCTGACCGGCGGCGTTCCAGTACGCGACGGGCCCGTACCGGCCGCCCGAGGGGTAGATCTCGGGCGAGAAGACGTTGTCGGTGACCTCGATGTGGGTGGAGCCCTCGCCGCCCGCGTACAGCGTGTAGGCGCCGCCGGCCAGCCAGTTGTCGTCGACGACGGTGTGGGCCACGGGGGCGGAGTCCGCGAACAGGCCGACGGCCGCCGAGGCGCCCTGGTCGACCGGGGTCGCGTTGATCAGGGTGTTGTGCCGGATGGTCAGCTTGCCCTTGCCGCCGCCGTTGCTGATGACGGCGTTGGTGTGCTGCCACTCGCCGTCGAGGTTCTTGAACGGCACGATGCCGTGCACGTAGTTGTCGTGCAGGTTGCCCTGGCCCATGGAGAGGGCGTCGCCGAAGCCGGAGATGTCGCAGTGCCCGACCTCGACGGAGCTGGTGCTCATGTTGGAGACGGCGTAGTCGGAGCCGCCGTTGTTGGGGCCCTTGCCGGGGACGGCGTTGATCTCGGTGTACAGGATCCGCAGCCCCGAGAAGCCCGGACGCAGGTTGACCCCCCACCAGTTGGTGGAGGTGATGCGGCTGTCGATGACGGTCACGTTGTTGGCGTACACGTCGAGCGAGCCGGTGATGTCCCAGCCGCGGATCACGGTGCCGTCGGTGCGGATGCTCGCGTTCCCGGTGCTCTGCGGGGTGAGCGTGGCGATCCGCGGCCCGGTGCTGCCCGCGTCGGGGTAGCCGCAGGCCCGGGGGTTGGCGCAGCCCTTCACGGCGGGCGGCTTGGCGTCCCGCCGCGGGTCCGGCGACCGGGACAGGCTCGCGGACGGCGCGGGGCCGCCGCTGCGGGTGGGGCTCGGGGCCGGGGCGGGGCTCGCGGAGGACGAGGGGCCGGGCGGCGGGGCCGGCGCGCCGGTGCCCGCGCCGGGGGCGGTGATCGCCCGGGGGTCGCAGAGCGCCGCGCCGCCCAGGCAGACCGAGCTGCCGCCGAGCCCGGTGAAGGTCAGCAGGGAGAAGAGCGTGACGGCGGCGAGCACCGCCGCGCCGAGGAGCTTGCGGCGGCCGGTGCGGGCCGGGTGCTTGTGACGGCCGGTGCGGGCCAGGGGACTCACCTCATCGTTCACGTGCCGGAGTGGCCGGCTGCTTCTGCGCCGGTACGGCGGGGGCGGCGCCCTCGCCCTCGCCCTGGGCCGCCGGGCGGCGCCCGGACCGCGCCCGCGCGACGCGCACCAGTGTGCGGCCGGGCAGCACGCACAGCGCGTACGCCACGAGCCCGGTGACACCCGTGGCGGACAGCGCGAGCGGGCCCTCCCCCAGCTCCCGGCGCAGCAGCAGGAGGACGGCGGCCATCAGCGCCCCGCCGAGGACCGGCCGGACGCAGACGCGGGCGACGGCCCGGGTGGCGATCCCGCCGCGCCGCAGGGCCAGCAGGAAGGCGGGGAGCACCACGACACCGGCGACCAGGACGTGGCCGGCGGCGACGGTCTCGATGCCCCCGGCGCGGGCGGCCAGGATCAGCACGGGCACGAGGGTGACCAGCCAGAGCCCCTGGATCAGCAGCAGCGAGCGGCGCCGCCCGATGGCCACCAGGCAGTCGTAGGTGAGCTCGGCGGCGATCCGGGCCAGGCCGAGCGCCATCAGCCAGGGCAGCGCCTGGGCGGCGGGGAGCCACTTGGCGCCGTAGACGAGCTCCACGGCCGGTCCGGCGAGCGCGGCGAGCAGGACGCAGGCGGGCACGGTGGCGGTCATCAGCAGCCGCAGGGCGCTGCCGAAGCCCTGGGAGAGGGCCTTGGGGTCGTCGGCCAGGCGGGAGAAGCCGGCGAAGGAGACCCGGCGGGCGGTCTCGGAGATGACCCGGACCGGCCAGCCCGCCATGTTGAAGGCGAGCATGTAGAAGCCGAGCGAGACGTTGCCGAGGACGGCGCCGACGATCATGGCGTCGGCGTTGACCACGGCGAGCGCGAGCATGCTGGCGCCCGCGAGCGGCAGCCCGAACCGCAGCAGCGCGCGGGCCTGGACCGGGTCCCAGCCGAAGCGGAGCATCCCGGGGGCGGCGAGGGCGCAGCCGGCGAGGGCGACGACGTTGCCCGCGACGGCGCCGCAGGCGAAGCTCATGGCGCCCCAGCCGTGCAGGGCGAGGGCGAGGGTGACGGAGGTGCTGACGACGAAGTTGAGCGCGTCGATGATCATCCGGCGGCCCTGGGCGAACTCCCGGGTGAGGACCCCGGCGGGGACCTGGGAGAGCCCGTCGAGCACCAGGCAGATACACATGACCCGCAGGACGGCGGTGGCCTCGTCGGAGCCGAGGAGTCCGGCGACGGCGGGCGCGGCGGCGAACAGCGACAGGTAGAGCAGCCCGCTGGAGACGGCGCTGAGGGTGAGGACGGTCGGCGCGAACCGCCGTACGTCCCCCTCCCAGCGCACGATGGCCAGCGAGACGCCGAGCTCGTTGGCGGAGAGCAGGACCATGAGGACGGTCTGGGCGACGCCGTAGACGCCCCAGGCGACCGGGTCGAGGACGTACCGGACGAGCACGATGCCGGTGGCGAAGTTGCCGAGCCTCATCACCATGGTGTTGACGAGGCTCCACCGGGTCGCCGAGCGGACCTTGGTCCCCAGGGACGCCTGGTCCCCGGGGGCGGCGGGCGCGGCGGCGGACCCGGCGGGGGCTGTTTCCATCGGAGAGGGCTCCTCGTCACTTCACCCAGGACGGTGGGCGCTTGGCCGAGCGGCGCTCGGCGGCGGGCAGCACGGGCAGCTGGACGGTGGGCTGGTCGAGGGGCTGGCCGCCGGGCTGGGCGGACGGCCCGGCCGACACCTCGGGATCCACGAGCGGGGCGCCCTGGCCGGGCTGGGCGGGGGCGGGCTGCACGGGACCGGGCCGGGCGGCCTGGCCGGGCTGGCCCGGACCCGCGGGCTCGGTATGGCGGTGCTTCGCCGGGGCGCTGTGCCGCCGTCGGGCCTCGACGAAGAAGGTGGCCACGAGGCTGAGCACGAAGCCGAGTCCGGCGGCCATGATCAGGTACTGGACCTTGGACTTCAGCTGGGCCTGGGGGTCCTGCGGCGGCACGATGGTGGTCAGCCGGATCATGGAGTCCGGCTGGACCTTCTGGTCCGCCTGCAGGTCCTTCAGGCGCTGCGCGGTGTAGGCCATGAGCGTCTTGTTGCCCTGGAGCACCGCGTCCGGGTCGTCACCGGTCACGGTGAGCCAGAGCAGCGGCCCCTGGGCGTTGTCCGCGATCTTCGCCTCGTACTTCCCGGTGAGGCCCTTCGCCTTGAGCTCGGCGACCGAGGCGTCGGAGTTCACGTTGCGGGCGAGGCTGTCGGCCATGCCCGTCAGCGAGGGCTCCATGCTCAGGAACGGGTTGCCGTCGGCCGCCGCCCCCTTGCGGGAGTTGAGCAGCGCGACGGTGCTCTGCGAGTCGTACGAGGTGGGGACGAGGATCCACGCCCCCACGGTGAGCCCGGCCGTGAGCAGCAGCCCGGGCACGAGGACGTACCACCGCCTGCACATGACCCGGAAGATCTCTGCGAGGTCCATGGCGTTCCCCCCTGCGCCCCCGATGTGGCGACTGCTCAACTGCCGTACCGCTGATGAGGATAGGTGGGATCGCGACAGGTTGTGAGCCCTTCGCGATCACCACGTGTGCGGTCAACGGAGGTCGGTGGGCCGCGGACGGGTGTCCGCGGTCCCGCCTTCCAGCAGGACCCGGGCGATCCGGTCCCCCGCGTGCCCGTCCCACAGGGCGGGGCGGCGGGGTGGCGGGGGTGTCTCCAGGAGACGCAGGGCGGTGGCCAGAATTCGCTGTGGATCGCGGCCGGCGAGGACGTTGGTGCCCTCCTCGACGGTGATGGGGCGCTCGGTGTTGTCCCGCAGGGTCACACAGGGCACGCCGAGCGCGGTGGTCTCCTCCTGGACCCCGCCGGAATCGGTCAGGACGATCCGGGCGCCGGCCTGGAGGGCGATGAAGTCGAGGTATCCGGCGGGCGGGACGAGCCGGATGCCGCCGGGCACGCCGAGGGCGGTCAGCCGGTCGGCCGCCCTGGGGTGGACGGGCAGCACCAGCGGGAGGTGCGCGGCGACCTCGCCGAGGCCCTTGAGGAGCCCGGCGAGCACCTCGGGGTCGTCGACGTTGGCCGGCCGGTGCAGGGTGACCAGGCCGTACGAGCCGGGGGTGACGCCGTGCCGGTCGAGGGCGTCGGAGGCGAGCGCCCGGTCGCGGTTGGCGAAGAGGGTGTCGATCATGACGTTGCCGACGACGTGGATCTGGTCCTCGTGGTAGCCCTCGGACCGCAGGTTTCCGGCCGCGTCGTGCGAGGGGGCGAGGAGGTAGTCGCTGAGCCGGTCGGTGGCGAGCCGGTTGACCTCCTCGGGCATCGACCAGTCGCGGCTGCGCAGCCCGGCCTCCACGTGGGCGAGCAGCGGGCCCGCCTTGGCGGTGACCAGGGAGCAGGCGAGGGTGGAGTTGACGTCGCCGACCACCACGACGACGTCCGGGGCGAGTTCGGCCACGAGCGGTTCGAAGGCGGCCATGACCTTGCCGGTCTGGACGGCGTGGCTGCCGGAGCCGACGCCGAGGAAGCGGTCGGGCGGGCGCAGGCCGAGGTCCCGGAAGAACACGTCGTTCATGGCCGGGTCGTAGTGCTGTCCGGTGTGGACGAGGAAGACCTCGGCGCCGCGGGCCTCCAGGGCGTCCATCACCGGCTTGATCTTCATGTAGTTGGGGCGCGCGCCGGCGACGCAGACGACCCTTCTGACGTGGCTGACGTGCGTGTCGTGCATTCCGCGCTTTCCCTGTGTTCCGTCCGTGCGGTCCGTGGCATCCCTGTCGGCCATGCGGTTCAGAGCACCTCGATCCTGGTCGAGCCGCTCAGCCGGCGCCGGCAGTCGAGGACGTAGTCGGCGTGGCTCTCGACGAGGCCGTAGTCGAAGGCGTCGTGGTCGGTGAGGAGGACGACGGCGTCGGCGGCCTCCAGCTCCTCCTTGGTGAGCTCGACCCGGACGAGCCGGTTGTCGACCCGGTGGCCCTCGACCACGTGCGGGTCGGCGGCCCGGACCTCGGCGCCCATGTCGAGCAGGAGCTGGGAGATGCGCAGGGCGGGCGATTCGCGGGCGTCGCCGGTGTTCTTCTTGTAGGCGAGGCCGAGCAGCAGGATCCGGGAGCCGTTGACGGCCCGCTTGCGCGCGTTGAAGGCGTTGACCAGGCGCCGGGTCACGTAGTCCGGCATGTGGTTGTTGATGTCGTTGGCGAGCTCCACGAAGCGGAAGCTCTGGCCGAGTTCGCGCTGCACGTGCCAGGAGAGGTACGAGGGGTCGATGGGCAGGCAGTGGCCGCCGACGCCGGGTCCCGGGGTGAAGCGCATGAAGCCGAAGGGCTTGCTGGAGGCGGCGTCGATGGCCTGCCACACGTCGATGTCGAGGTGGCGGGCGAACATCGCTATCTCGTTGACCAGCGCGATGTTGACGTGCCGGAAGGTGTTCTCCAGGAGCTTGGCGAGCTCGGCCTCCTTGGGCGAGCTCACCGGCACCGTGGTCTCGACGAGTCCGTCGTAGAACTTCCGGACGGCCTTGAGGGACGCCTTGTCGACGCCGGAGACCACCTTGGGGGTCTGCTCGAAGCCCCAGACCGGGTTGCCCGGGTCGATGCGCTCCGGGCTGTAGCCGAGGTGGAAGTCGGCCCCGGCGACGAGCCCGGAGCCCTCCTCCAGGAGCGGGCCGAACAGTTCCTGGGTGGTGCCGGGGTACGTGGTGGACTCCAGGATGACGGTGGCGCCCGGCCGCAGGTAGCGGGCGAGGTCGCGGGCCGACTCCTCGATGTAGCGCAGGTCGGGGGTGCCCTCGTGCAGCGGGGTCGGCACGGTGACGACGGCGACATCGAAGCCGCCGCAGTCCCGCACCGCGTCGCTGGCCCGGTAGCTGCCCGCCTCCAGGGCGGCGCGCAGCCGCTCGGAGGAGACGTCCTCCACGTACGACTCGCCCGCGGCGAGGCTCTTCACCCGCTCGGTGTCCACGTCGTAGCCGATCACCTCGTGACCGGTCTCGGCGGCCCGGATGGCGAGCGGCAGGCCGACATAGCCCTGTCCAACCACGACGACGCGCATCATGACTCCCTGCTGGCGGTGCTGACCTGGGGGACCTGGGTGGGGCGGAGCATCTCGCGGCCCGTCATCAGGGCGAAGGAGACGTTGGTGGTGAGGTAGCGGCGGCCGAGCCTGCGCGGCTCCTGGAGCGCGCGGTAGAGCCATTCGAGGCCGAGCCGCTGCCAGCGCACGGGGGCGCGGCGGGTGACACCCGCGAGGACGTCGAAGGAGCCGCCGACCCCGTGCACGAGCGCCACCTTGCTGCGCTCGCCGTAACCGGCGGTGAAGATCTCCTTCTTGGGGGAGGTCATGCCGAGGAACAGCATGTGCGCGCCGCTCTCGGCGATCGCGTCGGCGATGGCGGGCTGGTCGGCGTCGTCGAAGTAGCCGTGCCGGCTGCCGGCCACCCGCAGGCCGGGGTGGCGGACGGCGATCCGGCGGAGCATCTCGTCGAGGACGTGCTGCTTGGCGCCGAGGAGGTAGACGGAGTGCCCGGCGGCCTCGGCCTCGGCGAGCAGCCGGGTGAACAGGTCGATCCCGGCGACGCGTTCGGGCAGCGGGCGGCGCAGCAGGCGGCTGGCCCAGACGACGGCCTGGCCGTCGGCCACGATCAGGTCGCAGCCGGTGACGGCCCGCGCGAGGGCCGCGTCGCGGCGCATGTTGACGAGCTTGGCGGCGTTCACGACGCCTATCTCCAGGCGTTCGCCGGCGCGGACGGCGGCGAGGCAGCGGGCGACGGTCTCGTCCATGGTGAGCGCGTCGAGCGGGACCCCGAAGAGGGTCCGCCGCCCGGCGGGCGGGGTCGGAGGCGGCGTCATCGGGGCATCCCTCCCAGCCAGGCGTGCAGCATCCAGCCGAATTCGTACGGGCGGCACTCGCGGTCCACGGCGGTCGGCCGGAACACCCCGTCGAGCGCGCCGAGCCGGAGCCCGGGGGCGACGCGGGTGGTGAGGCCGCGGGCGGCGCGGACGGCCTTCTTGGGGTCGCCGCGGTAGACCTTGCGCCAGGTGACGCCGAGTTCGTCGAGGATCATCGGCTCGGCGGCCCCGGCGGCGGCGAGTTCGGGCACCTCGGTCATCCAGCGCAGGCCCTTGCGGATGGGCTCGCCGAAGTCGGTGCCGCCGGCCTCGGTGAGGTCGAGGAGGGCTGTGGGGGCCATGGCGTGCTGGTGGACGCTGTAGACCGGGTAGCCCTCGACGACGGTGCCGCGGCGGGCGTCGTAGTGCCACCACCACTGGCCGCCGTCGCCCTGGAGGGCGCAGATGCGGGTGGCGCAGGCGTCGGCGGCGGCGAGCGCCTCGGGGTCGTCGCCGCTCGCGTGGGCGCGGGCCAGCGCCTGGAGCGGGTAGGTCTGGTCGGCGAAGCAGCCGATGTGCGCGCGGTACCAGGGGTTGAGGCCGGGTCCGGTGGCGTGCGGGAAGAGCGGGCCGGCGCCGATCCTGGCATTCAGCAGCCGGTCGCGGGCGGCCTTGAGCCGGTCCTCCACGTCGAGGGTGCCGCGGGCGGCGGCGTACGCGGAGAGCACCCAGGCGGCCTCGACGGTGTACTGGGGGCGGCCGGGCTCGTCCAGGGCGGTGACCCGGTCGAGGGCGTCGGACAGCTTGGGGTGGCCGGTGTCGGCGGCGGCCCAGGCGATGAGGGCGGCGTCGCCGAGGTTGCGCACCCCGGGGAGCCGCTCGATCAGTTCGCCGGCGAACTCCTCGGCGGTGTGCCCGCCGAGGACCGCGCGCTGCCGGTCGAGGGGCAGGAAGCGGGCGCCGAGCACGGTGATCGCGGCGTAGCGGACGCTGGTGCCGCGCTGTTCCAGGCGGACGGTGCCGTCGTCGGCGCGGTGGCCGGCGCGGGTGAAGACGAAGCCGGTCCCCTCCGGCAGGAGCATGGCGGGCAGTCCCCGCTCGGCCACATCGAGCAGGCGGACGGCGAGGTCGTGGAGCGGCCGGTCCGCTCCGGCGAGCTCCGCCATCCGGGAACTGCGTGGACTGTCGGGTGTGTTGGCAGGACGATCGGACACACCCACCCCCCTCGGGTCGGTTCGGATCAGGGCGCTGATCCGGATCGGCTGACTGTTCGGTACCTTCTGCGACCTTGTGCACCCGCGTGCGCGCGTGCGGAGTCGGCGGCGGCGTGGATGCGGGCGTTCCGGCGCTCGCGCACGACGGATGCGCGGCATCCTGGTGGGATGCCGCGGCGCGTCGGCGCGTGAGACCTCTTATTCGGCGGCTCCCCAGCCGCGGCGAACATGACGATGAGGACAGGCGGCGGCGAAGCGACGGCGCTTCGGCCTCCTGCCGGTGGAACCCCCCACGACACCCCCCGGCGCACAGCGCGAACGTTGTGCTCAACTCGCAGCGTACAACGGGAAGATAGGCCCACAACACGGTGACCATGAGAGCTTTCGTGGAATTGGTGGCAAGCAGTCGCTAAGCCGCACCGATCCCGCCTAACTCCCGGGCGGGCAGCGGTTACAGTGGGCGCGCGATCACCCGCTCCCGGCAGTTGGGGTCCTTCACCGTGTATCTGGCCGACCGTTCCGCGCCCCAGGGGGCGAGCTCCGCGCAGGACCGTCTGCGCGGCACGGCCCGGGCGGTGTCCCCGACGGTGCTGGCGCTCGGCACGGTCAGCCTGATCACGGACGTCTCCACGGAAATGGTGACGGCGGTGCTGCCGTTGTACCTGGTCATGGGGCTGGGGCTGAGCCCGCTGGGCTTCGGGATGCTCGACGGGGTGCAGAACGGGGTGAGCGCCCTGGTCCAGCTGACCGGCGGGCACCTCGCCGACCGGGTGCGGAACCACAAGCTGATCGCGGGCATCGGGTACGGCCTGTCGGCGCTGGCGAAGCCGCTGCTGCTGGTGGGGAGCCTGGGCACGCTGGGGGTCGCGCTGGCGCTGGACCGCACCGGCAAGGGGCTGCGCACGGCGCCCCGGGACGCGCTGATCTCGCTGTCGGTGCCGCCGGAGCGCCAGGGCCGGGCCTTCGGGCTGCACCGGGCGATGGACACCACGGGGGCGCTGCTCGGCCCGATCCTCGCCTTCCTGATCCTGAGCGTGGCGGTGGGCGGCTACGACGCGGTGTTCGCGGTGAGCGGCTGCGTGGCGGCGCTGGGGGTGCTGGTGCTGCTTCTTTTCGTTCCGAGCGGAAAAAAGGCCGCCGCCGCGGCCACCACCCCCGCAGCCCCTGCCCCCGTCCCCGCCCCCGAACGGCCCGACCTGCGGGCCGCGTTCGGGCTGCTGCGCGGGCGGCGGCTGCGGGCTCTCTTCGGGTGCGCGGTGCTGCTGGGGCTGACGACGGTGAGCGACGCGTTCCTCTATCTGCTGCTGCAACGCCGTACGGGGGTGCCGGAGCAGTTGTTCCCGCTGCTGCCGCTCGGCACGGCGGCCGTCTTCCTGCTGCTCGCGCTGCCCGCCGGGCGCCTCGCGGACCGGATCGGGCGGCGCACGGTGTTCCTCGCCGGGCACGCGTGCCTGCTGCTCGGCTACGGGCTGCTGCTGTGGGCGCCGGACCTGCCGGCCCTGCCGTATCTGGTGCTCGCCCTGCACGGGGTGTTCTACGCCGCCACCGACGGCGTGCTGCCCGCCGCCGTCGCCGCCGTGGTGCCCGAGCGGCTGCGGGCCAGCGGCATCGCGCTGGTCGGCACCGGCCAGGCGCTGGCCCGCTTCTGCTGCTCCCTGCTCTTCGGCGCGGTCTGGGCCGCCTGGGGCGACGGCCCCGCGCTGGCCTCGGCCGCCGTCGGCCTCGCCTGCTGCGCGGCCGTCGCCGGAGCCGTACTGCGCCCGACAGGAGATCCACGATGACCCTCACCCCGCTGCGCCGTCTGCTGGTCCTCGCCGCCGGGGTGCTGGTCCTCGCCGGGGTCGGCGCCTGGTCGGTGCTGGCGGCGGCCGACCGGGCCGCCGAGGAGAACACGCCCCGGGCGGGCGGGCCGGCGTTCGCGGCCGGGAAGGTGAGCCTGACCCAGCCGGACCGGCTGGTCTTCCGCAACATGGCGGCGGGCCCGCAGCGCGACCGGCTCGTCTCGGTCCCGGCGTCCGGGGCGCCCGCCGGGGCGACCCGGACCGCCTCGGACGTCTCCTGCCTGCGCTTCCACTCCGCCGCCGGAACGGGCGTCTGCCTTCAGGCCACCACCGTCCTGGGCCGCCCCGCCTACCGGGCGCAGGTCCTCGACGCGGGCCTGAACACCCTGCGCAGCTACCCGCTGGCGGGCATCCCGAGCCGGGCCCGGGTCTCCCCCAGCGGCCGGCTGGCCGCCTGGACGGTGTTCGTGAAGGGCGAGTCGTACGGCAGCGCGTTCTTCTCCACCCGGACCTCGATCCTGGACACGCGTGGCTGGAAACTGGCCACGAATCTGGAGGAGTTCGCGATCACCCTCGACGGGAGCCCCTACCGGGCCGCGGACGTGAACTTCTGGGGCGTGACCTTCGCGACCGACGACGACACCTTCTACGCCACCCTCAGCACCCGCGACAAGACGTACCTCGTACGCGGTTCGGTCGCCGGGCGCAGCGTCACGACCCTGGCGGAGAACGTCGAGTGCCCCTCGCTCTCCCCGGACGGCACCCGGATCGCGTACAAGAAGCGGGTGCTGGGCACGGCGGCGCTCTGGCGCGAGCACGTGATGGACCTGAAGACCCTGAAGCCGACCGCGCTGGCCGAGCGGCGCAGCGTGGACGACCAGGCCGTCTGGCTCGACGACCGGACCCTCGCGTACGCGCTGCCCGCCACCGAGGGGCGCACGGGTGTCGAGGACGTCTGGACGGTGCCCGCCGACGGGTCGGGCGCCCCGAAGGTGCTCCTGACGGAGGCGCAGGCCCCGCCGCGCGCGACGCCGGGGCGTTAGGTCCCGCCGGGACGGCGGCCCTACGGGTAGGTGCGCACGTCGTCCGTGTACTCGCGGGCCCGTTCCCGTACGAGTTCGGGCAGGGTCCCGGCGGCCAGGTCGGCGAGGGTGGTGCCCTCCAGGACCTGGCGCAGGCTGGCCCGTACGGCCCGCCACACGTCCGGCATGGGCGCGGCGGCGCCCTGGTACTCCAGGCCCGTCAGCTTGAGGTCGCGGACGCTGACGAGCGGGCCGTCCATGGCCCGGATGACGTCCGCGACGGTGATCTCCTCGGGCGGTCTGGTCAGCGCGTAGCCGCCGTCGGGGCCCCGCACGCTGGAGACCAGCCGGGCCTGCCGCAGGTCGCTGAGGACGACGAAGAGGAACCGGACGGGGATGTCCTGGCGCCCCGCGATGTCCTCGGCCTTCAGCGGGCGGTCCCGACCGCCGGCCAGTTCCGCCATGGCACGGATGGCGTAGTCCGTTCGCGCTGAGATCCTCACCCCCTCAATGTCTCACGCCCGCCTCGCCCGCCCGTCTCGCACGCCCGGCGGTGTGGCCGGTTGTCCGGAAGCCGCATTGCCACTCCACTTTGTTCATCGACATAGTGAACTTCATCGCGCGGTGTCGCGCCCGACCCGGAGGTGTCCGAAGTGACCGTGGTGTCCGCTCCCTCGCCCGAGCCCCCCGCGCCCGCCGCCCCCGGGCGGGCGCGCCCCACCGTCGCGGTCGTCGGCGCGGGCGCGGCCGGCGCGCTCGTCGCCGTCCAGCTGTGCGAGGCGGCGGCCCGCCGGCGCACCCCGCTCGACCTGGTGCTGATCGACCCGGCGGCGGAGGCGGGACGCGGCGTCGCCTACTCCACGGAGGCCGCCGAGCACCGGCTGAACGTGCCCGTCGGCGGCATGAGCTGCTACCCGGACGACCCCGGCCACTTCCGCCGCTGGCTCTGCCGCCACGGCGAACCCACCGTCACCGCCGCGGACTTCGCCTCCCGCCACCGCTACGGCTCCTACCTCGCCGACACCCTCGGCCGCGCCATCATCACCGCGCACGGCACCGTCTCCGTACGGCGGCTGCGCACCCGGGCCACCGGCTGCGCCGAGGCCGCCGGGGGGCGGCTCGAACTGGGCCTGGCGGACGGCGGCACGGTCACGGCGGACAGCGTGGTGCTCGCCACCGGCCCGGCGCCCGGCCGTTCGGAGTGGGCCCCGGCGGAGCTGCGCGCCTCCGAACGCTTCGTCGCGCGCCCCTGGGCGCCCGGCGCGCTGGACCCGATCGGCGCCGCCGACGACGTCGTCCTCGTCGGCACCGGGCTCACCGCCGTGGACCTCGCGCTCGTCCTCGACCGGCCCGGCCGCACCGTGCACGCCGTCTCCCGCACCGGCCTGCTGCCGCAGCCGCACGCCCTCGCCCCGCTCCAGGCCGTGCTGCCGCCCCGCGACCTGGCCGTCCTCCCCTTCGCCCGGCTCCGCCGCGAGGTGCTGCGGTACGTCGCCGAGACCCGCCGCACGCACGGCGACTGGCGGCCCGCCTTCGACGGACTCCGGCCCTGGATCGGGCAGTTGTGGCAGGGGCTCACCGACGACGAGCGGGCGGAGTTCCTCGGCCGCGACGCCACCCCCTGGAACGTGCACCGGCACCGGATGGCCCCCTCCACCGCCGAGACGATCGCCCGCGCCCGCGCCGCCCGCCGGCTGCGGATCCACTCCGGCCGGATCGCCTCCGCCGCCGCCCGGGAGGACGGCGGGCTCACCGTCACCCTCGCCGACGGCCGGGCGCTGCGCGCCGCGTGGGTCGTGGACTGCACGGGCCCCGGGCTGCGCGCCGACGCCGGGGGCGACCCGCTGTGGGCCGGGCTGCTCGCCGACGGGCTCGCCGTGCCCGGACCGCTCGGCATCGGCGTCGCCACCGACGGCGGACGGCTCCTCGGCCCGGCGGGGCGCGCGGAGCGCCCGCTGTTCACGCTGGGCGCGCCCCGGCGCGGCGAGCTGTGGGAGACGACCGCGATCCCCGAGATCCGCACCCAGGCGAAGGAGATCGCCGAGGCCGTCCTCGCCCCGTTCGGCAGCGCCCCTCGGCGGCCGGTCCGGCGCAGGCCCGTCGACCAGTTCGGGCTCCCGCTGTCGACGCACGCCGCCGCCGCGGCCTCGTTCCGGGGCGGGCTCGGCCGGGTGATCACCGTACGGGCGAAGGCGGCGGACGCCTTCGCGCGCGCCACCGAGCTCGACCCGGGCTTCGCCCTCGGGCACGCGGCGCTCGCGCTGCTGGGCCACGAGTGCGGGGCCGACGTCGACGTGGCGCGGGAGCTCGCGGACGCGCAGCGGAGCGTGCGGGAGCGCGGGGACGAGCGGGAGCGCTCGTTCGTGGAGATGGTGACGCGCCGGATCGAGGCGCCCGCGCCGGGAGCCGCCGGAGCGGACGCGGGGGACGCGGCGCTCGTCGCGCACCTGGAGCGCTTCCCCGGCGACGCGTTCGCGCTGGCGGTCGCGGTGCCGACGATCGCCTTCTCCGGCGTAGGGGACCTGGACGGCTCGCTGGCCCGGCGCCTGGTGGAGGGCACCGCCGACACGTACGGGGGCCACTGGTTCCACACCTCGCTGCTGTCCTTCGTCCGGCAGGAGCAGGGCCGCGTCGAGGAGGCGGGCGAGCTGGCGCGCGCGGCGCTCGCCGCCGAACCCGCCTCCGGGCACGCCGTGCACGCCCTCGCCCACGTCCACTACGAGTCGGGCGACCACCGGGCCGGGCGCGACTGGCTCGACGGCTGGATCGGCGCGCAGGGGCGCGGGGCGGTGCACCGGGCGCACTTCTCCTGGCACGTGGCGCTGCACGAACTCGCCCTGGACGACGCCGCGGCGGTGCGCCGCCGCTGGTACGCGCAGCTCGCCCCGGGCCAGGTCGGCGGGGTGCGGGCGCTCGTCGACTCCGGCTCGCTGCTGTGGCGGGCCCGGATGGCGCGGACCTGGCCCGGGCGGGTGCCGGCCGACGGCGTGCTCGACGCGGTCGCCCGGGAGCTGGTCGAGCGCCCCGCGACCGCGTTCACCGCCCTGCACGGCGCGGTGGCCCTGACGGCGGCGGGCGACCTGCCCGCGCTGCGCCGGCTGCGGGCGCACGCGGCGGGCGCGGACCCGGTGCAGCGGGAGGTGGTCGCCCCGCTGTGCGGCGCCCTGGAGGCGGTCCTGGAGGAGGAGTGGCACACGGCGGTGCGCGGCCTGCGCGAGGTGCTGCCCTCGCTGCGCCGGGTGGGCGGCAGCGCGGCGCAGCGCGAGGTGATCGAGGAGACGCTGCTGTACGCCCTGGTGGAGAGCGGCGACCGGGACGACGCCCGCGACCTGCTGGAACGGCGCCTGGACCGCCGCGCCTCCCCGCTGGACCGGCGGCGACTGACGGGGCTGGGGGCGTAAGGGGCCAGGGACGGCCGGGGCCCTGGGCGCCGCCCGGCCGCCTGACGTCCCCTCAAGCCCGCCCCGTCCTCGTAGGATCGGCCCCGCCGCCGGGGCGACGGGTCCGGCGGGGACGGCTACGGAGGGCCACGGCATGGCTGACCAGCGGGTGTATCTGGTGACCGGCGGCGGGACGGGGATCGGCGCGGCCACCGCGCGGCTGCTGCGCGAGGCGGGGCACCACGTGGTGGTCTCCGGCCGCCGCCCCGAGCCCCTGCGGCTCGTGGCGGCGGAGTCGGGGGCGCTGCCCGTGGCGTCCGACATCACCGACCCGGCGGCCGTGGCGGCCCTGGTCGAGACGGCCGTGGATGCCTACGGGCGGCTGGACGGCCTGGTCCTCAACGCGGGCATCGGGCGCGGCGGGAGCGTCGGCACGGTGACGCTGGAGGACTGGGAGTCCGTCATGTCGACCAATCTCACCGGCCCGTTCCACCTGCTGCGCGCCGCCCTGCCGCACCTCTTGGAGGCGCGCGGCGCGGTCGTCGCGGTCGCCTCCGTGTCGGCGCTCCGGGCCGGTGCCGGGAGCGCCGCCTACGCGACCTCGAAGGCGGCGCTGCTCCAGCTCTGCCGCTCGCTGGCGATCGACTACGCGGGCCGGGGCCTGCGCGCCAACACGGTCTGCCCGAGCTGGGTGCGCACCGACATGGCGGACCGGCGGATGAGCCGCTTCGCGGAGGAGGCCGGGCTCGGGGCGGGCGCGGCCGGGACGGGCGGAGTCGAGGCGGCGTACGACGAGGTCACCCGGCCGCTGCCGGCGGGGCGTCCGGCCGAGCCGCGCGAGGTCGCCGAGGCGGTGGCCTGGCTGCTGTCCCCCGCCGCCTCCTTCGTGAACGGCGCGACCCTGACCGTCGACGGCGGCACGACGGCGCTGGACCCGGGCACGCTGGGCTTCGGCTTCCGCGTCGAACCGCGCGGCTGAGCCCCGCGCCCCGACCCGCCCGGCCCGACCTCGGGGCGGTCCGTCGTCACACTCCGCGTCGACTACGCTCCACCGTGTGATGTTCGCGCGGGTGCTCGCGGCTGCGCAGCGCAGGCTGCTGGCACTGATGCTGGGCTGCTACGGGCTGGCGGCCGTCCTCCCCGGACCCGGCGAGGCGCTGCGCCGGCTGGGGACCCCGCTGCCGGGCGGCGCGGGGCGGCTGACGCTCCCGATGGCGCTGCTGGCCCTGATGGTGTTCAACGCCGGGCTCGGCGTGCGGCTCGGCGAGCTGCGCGAGGTGGCCCGGCGCCCGCTGCGGGCGGGCCTCGGGGTCGCGGCGAACGCCCTGCTGCCGCTCGCGGTGCTGCCGCTCGCCGCGGCGGTGCTGTCGCTGTGGCCGGACGCGGCGGAGGCGGAGGGGCTGCTCGTCGGGCTGCTGCTGGTCCTGGCCATGCCGATCGCGGGCGGCGCCGCGTCCTGGGCGCAGAACGCGGGCGGCGACATGCCGCTGGCCGTCGCGACCGTCGTCGGCTCCACGCTGCTCAGCCCGCTCACCGTCCCGGCCACGATCTACCTGGCCGGGCGGGTCGTCGGCCCGGCGGGGCTCGGGACGCTGGACGACACGACGACCATCGACGGGATCGCCCGGACCGGCGCGGGCGTCTTCGCGGTCGTCGCCGTGGTGCTGCCGTGCCTGGCCGGGATGGGCGCGCGGGCCCTGCTCGGCGAGCGGGCCGTCCGCCGGACGCTGCCCGCCGTCAAGGCCGTGAACCTCCTGAACGTCCTGCTGCTCTGCTACGTCAACGCGACCGGCGCCCTGGGCCGGGCGCTGGCCCATCCCGACCCGGACCTCCTCGTCGTGGCGCCCCTCGCCGCCGCGGCGGTCTGCTTCCTCGGCTTCCGCTGCGGCCGGTGGACCTCCGCCTGGACCCGCTGCGACGGCCCGGCGGCGGTGTCGCTGTCGCTGGCCACCGGCATGAACAACAGCAGCGCGGCGGCGGCCCTCGCCGCCACCTGCTTCGCCCAGCGGCCCCAGGTGCTGCTGCCGATCCTGGCGTACAGCCTGGTCCAGAAGATCGCGGCCCAGACGGCGACCCGGGCCCCCCGACACCGCCGCTGAACGCCGTCGGGCCCCTCGGTGTCGGCTTGTCGCGTCGATCGTGCGTCGTATCGTGGAGGGCATGGCGACTCGACGGTCCGACGCGGCGCACGGGATCACGACGGGCGCCCTCGCGCGGCGCCTCGGTGTCTCCCCCACCACGGTGCGCTCCTGGGACCAGCGGTACGGGATCGGCCCCGCCGTCCGGGCCGACGGGCGGCACCGCCGGTGGAGCCCCGGGGACGTGGCGATGCTGGAGGAGATGTGCCGGCTGACGGCCTCCGGGGTCCCGCCCGCCGAGGCGGCGCGGGCCGTCCGGCGGGACCGGTCCGCGCCGGTGGCGCCCGGCCCCGAGGACCCGGCCCCGGCCCGGCGCGCGGGGCCCGGGGGCGGGCTGCCGCTGGGCGACGTACGGCAGGAGTGCCGGGGGCTCGCGCGGGCGGCCGTGCGGCTGGACGGTCCGGCGATGGACGCGCTGCTGCGGCAGGTGCTGGCGGAGTACGGCCTGGTGACCGCCTGGGAGGAGGTCATGGTCCCGACACTGCACGCGGTGGGCCGCAAGTGGGAGTCCTCGGAGGACCGTTACGTCGAGGTGGAGCACCTGCTCTCCTGGCACGTCTCCACCGCCCTGCGGCGCGCCGCCGCCGGTCCGGCCGGCGCGTCCCCGGCCGCCCCGGTGCTGCTGGCCTGCGTGCCCGGCGAGCAGCACAGCCTGCCGCTGGAGGCGCTGGCCGCCGGGCTCGCCGAACGCGGCCTGCCGATCCGGATGTTCGGCGCCGCCGTGCCCGCCGAGGCCCTGGACGCGGCCGTCCGCCGCTCGGGCCCCGCCGCCGTCGTCCTGTGGTCCCAGTCCCGCTCGACCGCGCACCACGCCCTGGCCCGGCACGTCGCCGCCACGGCGTTCGGGGTGCGCGGGGCCCGCACGGCACCGCTGGTGCTGCTCGCGGGCCCCGGCTGGCTGGGCCGGACCCCCGGCCCCGGCACGGTCCGCCCGACCGGGCTGCGGGAGGCGATCGGGGTGATCTCCCGGCTGTACGGGGAGGGGGACGGCCGCAGGGACGGGGACGCGTTCTAGGAGCCGGACACCGGGTCGCGGCGCGGCGGCCGGGGCAGGAAGCCGCTGGTGCGGGCCCGGTAGGCCGCGTACCCCGGCCGGTCGGCCATGTGGGCCTCCAGGAGGCGCTTGCCGCTCCCCCAGATCAGCAGGGCGCTCATGACCAGCGGCGACACCAGGGTCGCGAGGGCGGTGCGCCAGTCGGCGCAGGCCGTCAGATAGAGGCCCCACCAGACGAGGAAGTCGCCGAAGTAGTTGGGGTGGCGGGTCCAGGACCACAGCCCCCGGTCCATGATCCGGCCCCGGTGCGCCGGGTCGGCCTTGAAGCGGGCGAGCTGCCGGTCGCCGACCGCCTCGAAGCCGAGCCCCACCGCCCACACCGCGAGCCCCGCCGCGCCCGTGACGCCCAGCGGGCCGGGCAGCAGGACCGCGACCTGCACGGGCAGCGAGACCAGCCAGACGAGGGCGCCCTGGAGCACGTACACCTTCCGCAGCGCGTACAGGGTGGGGTTGCCGCGCGCGCGGGACAGCATCCGCGCGTAGCGGGGGTCCTCGCCGTGGCCGCGCCCGCGCCGGGCGATGTGGACGGCGAGCCGCAGCCCCCACAGGCAGGTGGCGAGGGCGACGGCGGTGCGGCGCACGTCGTCGCCGTGCCCGGCCGCGAGGCACCAGGCGACGACGGCAACGGCCGCGAAGGCGATCCCCCAGGCCACGTCGACGATCCGGTGCAGGCCCCGGGCGGTGCCGACGGCGAAGGCGACGAGCATCACGGCGAGCGCGGTGGCCGCCGAGGCGGCGAGGACGAGCGCGAGGGCGCCGCCGTCGATGCCGCTCATGGCGCCCCCGGGCCGTCGCCGTCGGCGGCGGTGAGCCGGAGCTGCCGCACGTCGAGGTAGCCGGAGCGGAACCCGGCCTCGGAGTAGGCGAGGTAGAACTCCCACATGCGCCGGAAGACCGGGTCGAAGCCGAGGGCGTCGACCGCCTCCCGCGCGCCGAGGAAGCGGCCGCGCCACTGGTGGAGCGTCTCGGCGTAGTGGGCCCCGTAGCCCGTGTCGTCGGTGACGCGCAGGCCCGCCCGCGCGCTCTCGCGGGCGATGGCCTCCGGGGAGGGGATCAGCCCGCCGGGGAACACGTACTTGCTGATCCAGGTGTGGGTGCGGGCGGTCGCCAGCATCCGCTCGTGCGGCATGGTGATCGCCTGGAGGGCGACCCGCCCGCCGGGGGCGAGCAGGCGGCGGAGCGAGGCGAAGTAGTCGGGCCAGAACTCGGCGCCGACCGCCTCGATCATCTCGACGCTCACGACGGCGTCGTACCGCCCCTCCACCTGCCGGTAGTCGAGGAGTTCGACGCTGACGCGGTCGGCGTACCCGGCGTCGGCGACCCGGCGCCGGGCGAGGGCGAGCTGTTCGGCGGAGAGGGTGACGGTGCGGACGCGGGCGCCTCGGGCGGCGGCGCGGACGGCGAGTTCGCCCCAGCCGGTGCCGATCTCCAGGAGCCGGGTGCCGGGGCCGGTCCCCGCGAGGTCGAGCAGCCGGTCGATCTTGCGGTGCTGGGCGGCGGTGAAGTCGGTGTCGGGGAGGAGCTCGGGACCGGTGGGCAGCGGGTCGAACAGCGCGCCGGAGTAGCTGAGTCCGGGGTCGAGGAAGAGGGCGAACAGCTCGTTGGAGAGGTCGTAGTGGCGGTGGATGTTCGCGCGGGCGCCGTCGGGGGTGTTGCGGTCGGCGGCGGGCCTGCGCCGGACCCAGGCGCCCCGGAGGCGGCGCAGCGGGGCGGGGACCAGGTCGTCGACGTGGCGCGCGAGGACGGTGAGGACGCCCACGAGGTCGTCGGCGTCCCACTCGCCGGCCAGGTACGACTCGCCGAAGCCGATCAGGCCGTCGGCGCCGATCCTGCGGTGGAAGGCGTCCGGGTCGTGGAGGGTGAGCGTCGGTACGGGGACGGGGTCGCCGGACCGGCGCTGCGCGGGCGCCGCGGGGAGAGGGCCGGTCCGTATCCGCAGCGGCAGCCGGTCGAGGGCGCGCCCGACGAGGCGGCGGGCGACGGCCGTCCGGGCGGCGGAGGCGCGCGGGAGGCGGGCGACGTCCGGCCAGCGGCCGGGGTCCACCGCGAGGCGCCCGGCGGGGACGGCGGGCGGCGCCGTCGGGAGGGGCGAAGGGGTCACGGGGTGCCTTCCTGCGGGGTGGGTGGGGCGGGAGGAGTGGCTGGGGTAGGTGGAGCGGGCGCGACGGCGGAGTCGGTACGGGGGCGGGGGCGGAGGCCCTTGAGGTAGAGCCGGACGCCGTGGCGGCGGATGCCGAGGGAGACGGCGGCGGTCGACCAGGGGTGCCGCAGCGCGGCGGCCAGGAGGGTGCCGGGGCGGGCGGGGCGGCGGGTGCCGCGCACGGTGGCGGTCAGCGGGCGCGAGCCGTCGCCGTAGCGGAGCTGCACGGTCAGGTCGAGCCGGGGCCCGGGGAGCGGCAGCCGCATCCGGTAGGCGCCCGCCAGGTCGAGGAACGGCGAGACGTAGAAGGTCTTGGGCGTCTCGGCGCGGTCCCCCGCGTCGGGGTGCAGCAGATACGCGTGGCGCCCGCCGTAGGTGTTGTGGACCTCGGCGACGACCCGCACGGGACGGCCGGCGGGGTCGTGGCACCAGTAGAGGGTGAGCGGGTTGAAGACGTGGCCGAGGACCCGGGCGTGGGCGAGCATCAGGACCCGTCCGCCCGCGTCCGGCACGCCCCGCTCGGCCAGCCAGGCGTCGAGACCGGCGCGCAGGGTGGGGGCGGTGCCGTCGAAGTGGTCGCGCGGGTCGAAGCGGGCGAGCGGGCGCAGCGGGCGGGGCAGCACGGGGAGCGCGTCGAGGTCCACGAGCCACAGGTAGGTGCGGTGACGGAGCGCGTACCGGAAGGGCGTGACGCGCGTGTGCGCGACCTCCGCCTCGTAGAGGGCGGGGGCGAGGGTGGGGGTGGGAGCGGGCACGGGGCCGGGCGCCTCGGCGGGGGCCGGGGCGGTCACGCGCGCCTCGGCGGGGGCGGGCACGGGGCTGGTTGCGGGGGCGGGTTTCGGCCGTTTCCGGGGTCCTGGGGCGGTCATCGCGGGTCCGCCCCCAGGTGCCGGGCGGCCTCGACGCCGGAGCGGCAGCCGTCCTCGTGGAAGCCCCAGCCGTGGTAGGCCCCCGCGTAGGCGGTGACGGGGGTGCGCAGGGTGGGCAGCAGGGCCTGCGCGGCCACCGACTCCGGGGTGTAGACGGGGTGTTCGTACGTCATGCGGGCGAGGACGGTGCTCTCGTCGACGCGGTCGCCGGGGTTGAGGGTGACGAGGTGCGGCGCGCTGGTGGGGAGCCGCTGGAGCCGGTTCAGGTCGTAGCTGACCTGGACTGCGTCGGGGCGGGCGGTGCAGGAGGGCAGCAGGTAGTTCCAGGAGGCGCGGGCGTGCGGGGAGCGCGGCAGCAGGGAGGTGTCGCGGTGCAGGACGGTGGGGTTGCGGGAGTAGGTGAAGGCGCCGAGGACGCGCCGCTCCGCCGCCGTGGGGTCGGCGAGCAGCCGCAGGGCCTGGTCGGGGTGGACGGCGATGACGACGGCCGCGTGCTCGGCGGCGGCGCCGTCGGCGGTGACGACGGTCGCCCGGTCGGCGCCGCGGACCACGGCGGACACCGGGGTCGAGGTGCGCACGGCGGCGAGGCCCTTGGCGATCCGCTCGACGTAGGAGGCGGAGCCGCCGGTGACGGTCTTCCACTGCGGGGACCCGGTGACGGAGAGCAGGCCGTGGTGGTCGAGGAAGCGGAACAGGTAGACGGCCGGGTAGCGCAGCGCCGTGTCGGGGGCGCAGGACCAGACGGCGGAGACGAGGGGGATCGCGAAGTGGCCGACGAAGTGGGCGGAGAAGCGGTGGGCGGCGAGGAAGTCGCCGAGGGTGGGCGCGGGGTCGCCGGACCGCAGCAGCCGGCGCGCGGCGCGGTGGAAGCGGGGCACCTCGGCGAGCGTCCGCAGGTGCCGGCCCCGGCGGAGGTTGCCGCCGCCGAGGAGGCCGCGGAGGCCGCGCGCCCCGGCGTACTCCAGGCCGCAGCCGTCGCAGCGGACCGACATGCTCATCTCGGAGTCCTGGGTGGCGACGCCGAGTTCGCGGAAGAGGCGGAGGAGGTGGGGGTAGGTGCGCTCGTTGTGGACGATGAATCCGGTGTCCACGCGCAGGATCCCGCCCTCGGGGGCGGGCAGTTCGTGGGTGTGCGCGTGGCCGCCGAGGCGGTCCGCCGCCTCGTACAGCACGACGTCGTGGGTACGGGACAGCAGGTGGGCGGCGGTGAGGCCGGCCACCCCGGCGCCCACCACGGCGACGGTCGGCGGGTGCGCCGGTGCGTTCACGGCCGCCCTCCCTCGTACGACGGGCGCCGGCCGCGGGAGGCGGCGGGGGCCGGGGCGTGGGCGGGAGCCGGGCCGTGGGCGGGGGCGAGGCCGCCGCGCATCCGCACCAGGCCGCGCCGGACGTGGCTCTTGACGGTGCCGAGGGGCAGGCCGGTGCGGTCGGCGATCTGCGCCTGGGTGAGGTCGGCGAAGTAGGCGAGGGCCAGCACGTCGCGCTGGGCCCGGGGCAGCCGGGCCAGCTGCTCGGTGACGACGATCCGGTCGAGCAGCCGTTCGGGGGCGCGGTCGGCGGGGTCCTCGTGCTCCAGGGCGGCGCCGAGGGCCGCGGCGAGCTCGGTGCGGCGGGTGCGGGCGGCGAGCGCGTCGGCGGTCTTGCGGCGGGTGATCCCGGTGAGCCAGGCGGGCAGCGTGCCCCGCTCGGGCCGGAACCCGGCCCGGCCGCGCCAGGCGGCGACGAACACCTGCTGGGTGACGTCCTCGGCCTCCCGGGGGTCGCCCAGGGCCCGCGCGGCGAGCGCGTGCACGGCCCGGCCCCAGCGCTGGTAGGCGGCGGTGAGGGCGGCCTCGTCGCCCTGGACGAGGCCGAGGGCGATGCGGGCGTCGATGATCGGGGAGTCCACGGTCCGGGACGCGGGGGTCCCGGCGGGCCGGGCGGCGGGGGGTCCGGTGGTGGTGGTCCGGGTGGTGGCCATGGCGGTTCCTTCGGCGGGGGCGGCGCCGGGACCTCGGGGGGTCCCTGCGCTCCTCACGTTCCGGCCGCAGGGACCTCCGGCACAACTCGCATCGTTTGCGCATCGATACATCGCGCATCGAGGAATCCGCCGAGACGCGCGGCCCGCTCAGGCCCCGCCCCGGTCCTCCAGGAAGCGCTCCCGGGCCTCCGTGAGGTCCACCAGCGGGTCCGGGTAGTCCAGCGACGCCCGGTCGAGCCCGACGAGCCGCCAGGGCTCGTGGACGGCCGGGCCGTCGAGCCCGGCGAGCTCGGGCACCCAGCGCCGCACGTACGCGCCGTCCGGGTCGTAACGCCGCGCCTGGCGCACGGGGTTGAGGACCCGGTTGGGCCGGGTGTCCGTGCCGGTGCCCGCCGCCCACTGCCAGTTGAGCTGGTTGTTGGCCACGTCGCCGTCCACCAGCAGGCCCAGGAAGTGCCGGGCGCCCTCCCGCCAGTCGATCCGGAGCGTCTTCGTCAGGAAGGAGGCGGTGATCAGCCGGCCCCGGTTGTGCATCCACCCCTCGTGCGCGAGCTGCCGCATGGCGGCGTCCACGATCGGGTAGCCGGTCCGCCCCTCCCGCCACGCGGCGAAGTCCGCGTCCGCCTCCGCGCCCCGCCGCCAGTGGTCCCGCCGCGGCCGGTAGTCCGCGCCCGCCGCCCCGGGCCGCGCGGCCAGCACCTGGTGGTGGAAGTCCCGCCAGCACAGCTGCCGCACGAACGCGGCGGCACCCGCGCCGCCCCGCCGTCCGGCCCGGTGGACCGCCTCCGTCGCGGAGAGGGCGCCGAAGTGGAGGTACGGCGAGAGGCGGGAGGTCACGTCGCCCGCGAGGTCGTCGTGCCGGTCCTCGTACGCGTCGAGGTGCTCCCCCAGCCAGGAGGCCAGCCGCGCCCGGCCCGCGCTCTCGCCCCCGACGGCGAGCGCGGGCGACACCCCCGCGACCGCCGCACGGCTCGGCAGCGGCGCGGACCGCACGCCGGACGGCACCCGCAGGGCCTTCGGGGCGGGCAGCGGGGTCCGGACGGGCTCGGCGGACCAGCGCCGGTGGTAGGGCGTGAACACCGCGAAGTGGTCGGAGCCCTGCGGCAGGACGTCGCCGGGCGGTACGACGGTGACGACGCCGTCGTGCACGTACAGCCGCCGTCCGTCGCCCTCCAGCGCCTTGCGCAGCCGGGCCTCCCGGTCCCCGGCGAAGGCCGTGACACCAGCCGCCATGTGCACCTCGTCGGCCTCGGTCCGCCGCACCAGGGCGAGCACCTCCTCGACGGTGTCGCCCTCGCGCAGCACGAGCCGGCCGCCGCGCCGGGCGAGCTCCCGGTCCAGGTCGGCGAGGCAGTCGGCGAGGAAGGCGAGCCGGTTGGGCGCGGCGAACCCGGCCCGGTCGACGGCCGGGTCGCGGACGAACACCGGCACCACCTCCTCGGCCCCTTGGAGGGCGGCCTTGAGCGGCGGATGGTCGTGGACCCTGAGGTCGGAGGTGTACAGAACGACGGAGACGGTCATCGCGCCCTCCCTGATGCGGGCTGTGCGGGGTACGGAGTAACGGAGTACGGGTTCGAGGTACGGAGTCCGGACGAACGGGGTGCGGAGGTACGGAGTCCGGAGACACGAGGCTCGCCGGTGGGCGTGCGTGCGGGTCACCGGCAGGGGTACCGCTCGCGGCCCCCCGTGTCCGTCTTCGCCCCGGCGTGGCGTCCCGGATGCACCCGGCCGGAACCTGACGGTTCTTCGCCCTTCATGGTCGATAGGGCCCCTCTCCTGCCCCAGAATGCGGGCATGGAGAGTTGGACGCCGCCGGAGAGCGGGCCGTTCGTCGGCCGGGAACGGGCCATCGGGGAACTCGCCGCCCTGCTGCGCACCCGCCGGCTGGTGACGCTGGTGGGCATGGGCGGCATCGGCAAGTCCCGCCTGGCCGCCCGGGTCGCGGCGGAGGAACGGGAACGGGCCTGGGTGCACTGGGTGCCGCTCTGGTCGCTGAGCGGCCCCGCGCTCGTGACCTCCCTGGTCGCCGACGCCTGCGGGCTTTCGGACCACTCCCCCGGCGATCCGGCGGACACGCTGGCCGACTGGATCGGCGACCGCCGGGTCCTGCTGGTGCTGGACTCCTGCGAGCACGTGCTGGCGGCCTGCCGGGCGCTGGTGCGGGTGCTCCTGGACCGCTGCCGCGCCCTCGTCGTGCTCGTGACCAGCCGCGAACCGCTGGGCACGGACGGCGAGGCGGTCGTGCCCGTCGGCCCGCTGGCGCCCGACTCCGAGGCGATGGACCTGTTCACCCTGCGCGCCGAGGCGGCCGGCGTCCGGTGGACCCGGCCCGAGGACCTGGTCGCGGCGGCCGAGGTGTGCCGCTGGCTGGAGGGCGTGCCGCTGGCCCTGGAGCTCGCCGCCGCGCGGCTGCGGGACCGGCCGGTGCCGGCGATGGCCCGGCTGCTGCGCGGCAGGCTCGCGCTCGCCGAGAGCCCCGACAGCACGGTGCGGCCCACCCGGCACCAGGCGCTGCGCACGACGATCGGCTGGAGCCACGAGCTGTGCGCGCCGCCCGAACGCCTGCTGTGGGCGCGGCTGTCGGTGTTCCGCTCGGGCGCCACCGTGGACGACGTGACCCGGGTCTGCGGTGGCGGGCCGCTGGCCGGGCCCGCGCTGGCGCGGGCGCTCGACGGGCTGGCCCGCAAGAGCGTGATCACGCTCGCGGACGGCCGGGTGCACGTGTACGACACGGTCCGCGAGTACGGCGCCCTGTGGCTGGCGGAGCTCGGCGAGACGCGGACGACGGCCGACCGGCACGCCCGGCACTTCCACGAGCGGGCCCTGGCCGCCGAGCGCGCGTGGTGGGGTCCCGGCCAGACGGCCGCCGCGGCGCGGCTGACCTCGGACTACGGCGACCTGAGCGCCGCGCTGGAGCACCTGCTGGCGACCGACCCGCACCGGGCCGCCGAACTGGCCGGGGCCGTCGGCTTCTTCTGGGCCTGCTCGGGGCATCTGCACGAGGCGTCGCACTACTTGGAGGAGTGCCTTCAACTGGTCGCCGGGCCGCCCGCCGTGATGGCGAGGCTGTGCTGGGCGCTGGGCGTGGTGCGCTGCCTGCGCGGGGAGTACGACACGGCGGCGCGGCTGGCCGGGAGGGCGGACGAGGAGGCCGTACGGGCGGGGAACGCGACCCTGCTCGCCGACGCGGCCTACCTCCGGGGCCTGGTGATGCTGCTGCGCGGCCGGCCGCACAACGCGCTGGCCGTCGCCGACGAGGCGCTGGCCGGGCCGCGCGGCGACGAGGCGGCGGTGGCGCGCTGCCGGCTGGTGCGGGTGTTCGCCCTGACCGCCTCCGGCTCCCTCGGCACGGCCCGCGCCGAGGCGGAGGCGCTGCGGGACGACTCCCGCGCGGCGGGCGAGCACTGGACGCGCTCGTACACCGAGTACCAGCTCGCGGTGATCGCGCTCATGGAGGAGCGGGCCGCCGACGCGGCCGCGCACTCCCGGGCGATGCTGCGCGGCAAGCGCCTGATCGGCGACGCGTTCGGTCTCGGCCTGGGCCTCGACCTGCTGGCGGTGGCGCTGGCGGCGCTGGAGCGGGGCGAGGACGCGGCGGTGGCGTACGGGGCGGGCATGGTGTTCTGGGAGATGGTCGGGCACCCGCAGCGGGGCACCCCGGAGCTGCTGCCGCTGCGGCAGTGGGCCGAGGACGCGGCGCGGCGGCAGATAGGCGACGAGGCGTACGAGAGCGCGTACGGGCTGGCGCAGCTGTCGGACCCGTTCGTGACGCTGGAGTCGATGCTGGCGGGGTGACGGGGTGAGCGGGCGCGGGGCCGCCACCTTCAGGTCCGGGCGCTCCCGGTCCGGTCCCCGCCACCACGAGTGTCAGCCTCGGTCTCGGTCTCGGCCACGGGCTCGGCCTCGGCGGTGCGGGCGATGTTGCGGGCCATGCCGCCGAAGACGACGGCGTGGAAGGGGGCGACGCTCCACCAGTACGCGTGCCCGGCGAGGCCGCGGGGGTGGAAGAGGGCGCGCTGGCGGTAGGTGGTGCGGCCCTCCTCGTCGCGTTCGACGCCCATTTCCAGCCAGGCCAGCCCCGGGAGGCGCATCTCCGCCCGGAGCCGCAGCAGCCGGCCCCGGTCGACCTCCTCGACCCGCCAGAAGTCCAGCGCGTCGCCGACCCGCAGGCGCGCCGCGTCCCGGCGCCCCCGGCGCAGCCCGACGCCCCCGGCGAGCCGGTCTGCCCAGCCGCGCACGGCCCAGGCCAGCGGGAACGAGTACCAGCCGTGCTCGCCGCCGACGCCCTCGACGACCCGCCACAGCGCCTCGGGGCTCGCGTGGACGGTCCGCTCGCGGGCGTCGCTGTACAGGCTGCCGCCGGCCCAGTCGGGGTCGGTGGGCAGCGGGTCGCTGGGCGCGCCGGGTGTCGAGGCGGAGGACCAGCGGGTGGTGACCCGGGCGTCCCGGACCCGGCGCAGGGCGAGCCGGAGGGACTCGTCGAAGGGGATGGGCTCGCCGGGGCCGTCCGGCACGTACCGCGCGATGTCGTTCTCGGCGCACACGACCTCGTGCCGCAGCGATTCGGCGAGGGGCCGGGCGAGGGCGGCGGGGACGGGGGTGACGAGCCCGATCCAGTGGCTGGACAGCCGGGGTGTGAGCATGGGGACGGGCACGATGAGGCGGTGCCGGAGCCTGGCGACCGCCGCGTACCGCTCCATCATCTCGCGGTACGTGAGGACGTCGGGCCCGCCGATGTCGAAGGCGCGGCTGACGTCCGGGGGCATGGTGGCGGCGCCGACCAGGTAGCGCAGGACGTCGCGGACGGCGATGGGCTGGACCCGGCTGCCGACCCAGCTCGGGGTGACCATGACCGGGAGGCGTTCGGTGAGGTAGCGCAGCATCTCGAAGGAGGCCGAGCCGGAGCCGATGACGACGGCGGCGCGCAGGACGGTGGTGGGCACGCCGGAGCCGAGGAGGATGCGGCCCACCTCGGTGCGGGACCGCATGTGCGGGGAGAGCCCGGCGTCCGGCACGTCGCGCGGGGCGAGCCCGCCGAGGTAGACGACGCGCCGCACTCGTGCCGCCGCCGCCTCGGCGGCGAAGGTGCGGGCGGCGAGGCGGTCGGTGTCCTCGAAGCGGTCGGTCGAGGCCATGGAGTGGACGAGGTAGTAGGCGATGTCGACGTCGCCGGAACCGCCGCCCTCGCGCCGGTCCGCGCCGGTGTCGCTTCCGGAGCCGGAACCGACACCGCCCTCCCCGCCTTCGGCTCCGGCCCGTCCGAAGGCCGCCCGGAGGCTCTCGGCGTCGGTGACGTCCCCCCGGACGATCTCGACCCGCCCGGCCCAGGGGAAGTCGCGGAGCCGGTCCGGGTGGCGGGCCAGGCAGCGGACGCGGTACCCGGCGGCGAGCAGCTCCGGCACGAGCCGCCCGCCGATGTAGCCGCTGGCGCCGGTGACCAGGCAGCGGGGTCCCTCGGACGCGGGCACGACTGCGGCGGCGGTGGCGGGTGTGTCGTCCATGCGCTGATCCGTTCCGGCGGTTCCCGTGGCGCGGCGCACGCGCCCTCTCCCTGGTCTTCGGCACCACCGTGCCCCATGGATGCGCTCGCGCGGCGGCGGCACCCGGCCGGAGTCCCGCCGGTACGGCCGTCCGGCGGTCAGCGTGCGGCGCGGCGGGCGAGCTGGTGGAGGGCGTTCTCGCGGATGATCTCGTTCTCGGCGTCGCGCAGGTCTTCGAGGGCCTGCTGGGCCTCGGGGCCGGGGATGGCGCCGAGGGCCCAGATCGCCTTCACCGCGAGCGCGCGGTTCTCGTCCCAGGACAGCCCCTCGGGGACCCAGCGGATCGCCAGGACCATCGTCGGGACCAGCTCGGGCGAGCGGAGGCGGCCGAGCGCGGTCACGATCTCCTCGTGCTCGCGGTGCCATTCGGCGGGGAACAGCTCGACGTACAGGTCCTTGACGTCCTCGATCGGGGCGCCGGTGACGTAGCGGAGGAGGAACGCCATCTCAAGGTCGTCGGCGTCCTGGCGCGCGATGGCGTCGTTCAGGAGCCGGAGGGCCAGCACCGCGCCGTCCGGCTCGCCGAAGTGGTCGAGCACGTCGGAGACCGGGCGCTTCGGACCGTCGCCCAGCCCGACCGCCAGGTCCATGATCAGTCGCTGCTCCTCAGGCGTCATCGCCCGCCCCGCCTCCCCTTGCCCGCACTGTCCCGTGGATCCCTCTGACCCTAACAAGGCTCTTCCCGGCGGACCCGACCCCGCCCGCCCCGGTCAGCTCAGGAAGCTCAGCCGTACCTGGCGGACCGGGTTGTCGCGGTTCGTGTCGACCAGGCAGACCGACTGCCAGGTGCCCAGCTCCAGTCGGCCCCCGACGACCGGGAGGGTCGCGTGCGGCGGGACCAGGGCGGGGAGGACGTGGTCGCGGCCGTGGCCCGGGGAGCCGTGGCGGTGCTGCCAGCGGTCGTCGGCGGGCAGCAGGTGGTGGAGGGCGGCGAGGAGGTCGTCGTCGCTGCCCGCGCCGGTCTCCAGGACGGCGAGGCCCGCGGTGGCGTGCGGCACGAAGAGGTTGAGGAGGCCGTCGGCACCCTGCGCGGTGCGGGCGAGGAAGTCCTCGCAGCGGCTGGTCAGGTCGGTGACGGTCTCCTCGGAGCCGGTGGTGATGCTGAGGACCGTGGTCGTGAAGGGCATGGCCCCATCCTGCCGTTCACGGGCCGGGACCGCCCGTCCACGCTCCGAGACACCGTTGACCCGGTACGGGCGGGCTCGCTACGTTCGCGCCATGTTGCGTACAGCCCTGCTCACCACGCGCGGTCACATCGACCTGCTGCGGGTGGCCTCCGCCGCGTGTCGCCGCGGCTGCTGACGCTCCTTCTCCCGCTCCTCTCCCCCGCACCGCTCTCGCGGGCCCCTTCGGCGCCGTGGGCGTCCTCGGCGTCCCGTCGGACCGGGTCCGCGGGTTCCGACGCGCACCCCCGGGCCGCCCGGGCGGCGTCGGCCCCAGCCGCCCGCACTCCCGAAAGGCTCCCCGCCATGGCGAGCGATCTGCGCCGGTCCGTCACCGTCCGCGGTCTGACCCGTTCCTTCGACGGCCGGGCCGTCGTCGACGGGCTCGATCTGAGCCTGGCCGCCGGGCAGTTCACCGTCCTGCTCGGGCCGCCCGGCGCCGGCAAGTCGACGCTGCTGCGCGTGCTCGCCGGGCTCGACCGGGAGGTCAGCGGCACCGTGCTGGTCCCCCGGCGCCGGACCCTCGCGCCCCAGCAACCGCCCTCGGCGGCCTGGCGGCGGGTGTGGCGCGGGCCGGCCCGACACGCCTCGCTGGTACGGGTGTTGGACCGGGAGTCCGATCTGCTGCTGCTCGACGAGCCCTTCGCCGCCCTCGACCCGGCGGCCCGGACCCGGGCGCTGCGGCTGGTCGGCGAGGCGTGGCGGCGGCGCGGCTGCACCGTGCTGCTGGCCTGCCGGGACGTCGACACGGCGCTGCTCCTCGCGGACCGGGTGCTCGTGCTGCGGGACGGGGCCATCGCGTACGACACGGCGGTCGGCCCGCACCGGGCCCGTACCTCCACCGATCCCGCCTTCGCCGCCCTGCGCGCCCGGCTGCTCGCCGAGGTCGCCGGGAACGCCGGGAACGGCGGGGAGGGCGGGCACAGCGGGGACGGCGAGGACGGCGGGCACGGTGCCCTCCGGGCCGCCTGAGCCGCGACCGGTCACACTCCCCCAGCCCCGACCCCCAACCTCCCCTCCCCTCCCCTCCCCGACACGCGCCCGCCCCGCCCGCCCCGGCGGCCGGCCGCGGAAAGGCAGCCCCCGATGACCGTCCACCTCCACTGGTTCCTGCCGACCGGCGGCGACGGCCGCACCCTCGTCGACCGGCATGTGTACGGCGACGGCGGCATCGGCCGCACCCGCGCCGCGAGCGGAGTGCGGGCCCCGGACATCGATTACCTGGCGCAGATCGCGAAGGCGGCCGAGCGGCTCGGCTTCGAGGCGGTGCTCACGCCCACCGGCACCTGGTGCGAGGACGCGTGGCTGACCACCGTCGCGCTCGCCCAGCACACCGAGCGGCTGAAGTTCCTGGTCGCGTTCCGGCCCGGGGTGGTCTCCCCGGTGCTGGCCGCGCAGATGGCGGCCACGTACCAGCGGATCACCCGCGGGCGGCTGCTGCTCAACGTGGTGACCGGCGGCGACTCGGCCGAGCAGCGGCGGTACGGCGACTTCCTCGGGCACGACCGGCGCTATGAGCGGACGGCCGAGTTCCTGCGGGTGGTGCGCGGGGTGTGGGGCGGGGAGCCGTACGACTTCGACGGCGCGCACTACCAGGTGGCGGGCGGGCTGACCGCGCTGCCGCCGGACCCGCTGCCGGAGATCTTCTTCGGCGGTTCCTCGGCGGCGGCCGGTCCGGTGGCCGCCGAGCACGCGGACGTCTATCTGACCTGGGGCGAGCCGCCCTGGCAGGTCAAGGAGAAGATCGACTGGATCCGGCGGCTCGCGGCGGAGCGCGGCCGGGAGGTCCGGTTCGGCATCCGGCTGCACAGCATCTCCCGCGACTCCGCGCGCGAGGCGTGGGCGACGGCGGAGCGCCTGCTGGCCGATCTCGACCCGGAGGCGGTGGCCACGGCGCAGGCGGCGCTCGGGCGCAGCGAGTCGGTGGGGCAGCAGCGGATGCTGGCTCTGCACGGCGGCGGCACGCTCGACCGGGACCGGCTGGAGATCGCGCCGAACCTGTGGGCGGGGGTGGGGCTGGTGCGCGGCGGGGCGGGGACGGCGCTCGTCGGCAGCCACGCGGACGTGGCCGACCGGATCGAGGAGTACCACGACCTGGGGATCGAGCACTTCGTGCTGTCGGGCTATCCGCATCTGGAGGAGGCGTACTGGTTCGGGGAGGGCGTGACGCCGGAGCTCGCGGCGCGCGGGCTGCTGGCGGCCCCGCCCGCCTCGCCGCTGCTCGGGGTGCCCGCGGCGAACGGGCGGCCCGCCTCCGCGCCGGGCGGCGCTCCGCTGCTGCTGCCCGGAGGCGGGCGGTAGGCCCCGGTGCTGCCGGGCGCGGGCGGGAAGAAGGGGCCGCCGCGCGCGGTTGGTGGAATCGTGAACGATTTCGGGGTACACGAGGTGGACGTGGTCGTCGTCGGTGCCGGGCAGGCGGGCCTGTCCGCCGCCTATCACCTGCGGCGCGCCGGGTACGAGCCCGACCGGGACTTCGTGGTCCTCGACCACGCCCCGCGCCCGGGCGGCGCCTGGCAGTTCCGCTGGCCCTCGCTCACGTACGGCAAGGTGCACGGGATGCACGCGCTGCCCGGCAAGGAGCTGACCGGGGCCGATCCGGCGCGCCCCTCCTCGGAGGTGATCGGTGGCTACTTCGCCGACTACGAGGAGACCTTCGGCCTGCGGGTGCACCGTCCGGTGGCGGTGTCGGCCGTCCGGGAGGGGGAGGGCGGGCGGCTGCGGGTCGAGACCTCCGAGGGCGTCTACGCGGCGCGCGCGCTGATCAACGCGACCGGCACCTGGGACCGTCCGTTCTGGCCGCGCTACCCGGGGCAGGAGACCTTCCGGGGGCGTCAGCTGCACACCGCGCAGTACCCGGGACCGGACGGCTTCGCCGGGCAGCGGGTGATCGTGGTCGGCGGCGGCGCCTCCGGCACCCAGCACCTGATGGAGATCGCCGACGTCGCCGCGGAGACCACCTGGGTCACCCGGCGCGAACCGGTCTTCCGCGAGGGCCCGTTCGGCGAGGCGGAGGGGCGGGCGGCGGTCGCGCTGGTGGAGGAGCGGGTGCGGCGCGGGCTGCCCCCGCAGAGCGTCGTCTCCGTGACCGGGCTGCCGCTGAACGAGGCCGTCCGCTCGGCCCGCGAGCGCGGGATCCTGGACCGGCTGCCGATGTTCGACCGGATCACCCCGACCGGTGTGGCCTGGGCGGACGGACGGACGGTCGACGCGGACGTGATCCTGTGGGCGACCGGCTTCCGCGCCGCCATCGACCACCTGGCCCCGCTGCGGCTGCGCGAGCCGGGCGGCGGCATCCGGGTGGAGGGCACCAGGGCGGTCCGCGACGAGCGCGTCCACCTGGTCGGCTACGGCCCCTCCGCCTCCACCATCGGCGCCAACCGGGCCGGGCGGGCCGCGGTCGCCGAGATCCGGCGGCTGCTCACGCGCGCCCCGCTGCCCGCCGCTGCGCGTTGAACTCGGCCACGTTCGCCTGGTGGTCGGGGTAGCTCGCGGTGAAGCGGGTGTCGCCGTGCCGCACGGTCACGAAGTAGAGCCAGTCGCCGTCGGCCGGGTCGAGCGCCGCCGCCATGGCCGCGTCCCCCGGGTTCCCGATGGGTGACGGGGGCAGGCCCCGGCGCTCGTACGTGTTGTACGGGCTGTCGATGCGGGTGTCCTGGTGGGTGGTGTCCACGGTGTCGCGGCCCAGGGCGTAGTTGATGGTGGAGTCCATCTGGAGCGCCATGCCCCGGCCGAGCCGGTTGTAGACGACCCGCGCCACCTTCGCCATGTCCTCGGCGCTGTCGGCCTCGGCCTGCACGATGCTCGCGACGATCACGGTCTGGTGGACGCTCATCCCGTGCCGCCGGGCGCCCTCGGTGACGCGGTCGCCGCCGAAGCGCCGGCCCGCCGTGTCGACCATGTAGCGCAGCAGGCCCTGCGGGGTCGTGGCCTTCACCACCGGGTACGTCGCCGGGAACAGATAGCCCTCGGGGTTGCCCCCGGCCGCGGGCGGCAGCGCCAGGCCGGTGGCCTTCGCGCGCGCGGCGGTCCGGGTGGTGCCCGCGGGCAGCCCGAGCGAGCGGTCGACGGCCGCGTACACCTCGCCGGCCCGCCAGCCCTCCGGGATGAGCAGGGTGCGCTGCTTCTCGGGCGCGGGCCGCTCCTGGCCGCCGAGGAGCAGGGGCACGGTGACGGCGGCGGCGACGGCGAGGACGGCGCCCAGGAGGAGCGCGAGTCGGCCGCGCCGGGTGAGGCGGGTGCGGCGGCGACGGCGCTCGGGCTGCCAGGACCGGTACGTCATGGGCGCACGCTAACCCGGTGCGCGGGCGAATCCGGGGAACGCCGGACACGCGGCGGCGCCGCCGGCCCCCTGGGACGGGGAACCGACGGCGCCGCTTTCCTGCCGGGCGTACCGGTCAGATGAGCCAGCCCAGGAAGTGGAGGACGCCGGCGAGCAGGTTGGTGATGACGTTCATGGTGGTGCTTCTCCTCGTACAGAGCTTTCTGTGGGACTGCGCGGTCGCGGTCTGCAGCCCGTCGTTCGCGCTCCGTCATCATGTGCCGCCGTTCGGGTGGCGGACAAGGAAAACCGGCACGATCACACGTTCTGGGGAACATCCGATCCCACGTTCGCGTGTTCGTCGCGGCGCACCAGGGCCGCGTACCGCCCGTCCCGGGCGAGGAGCTCGTCGTGGGTGCCGCGCTCGGCGATCCGCCCGGCCTCCAGGACGACGATCTGGTCGGCGTCGCGGACGGTGGACAGCCGGTGGGCGATGGTGATGGTGGTGCGGCCGGCGGAGAGCGCGTCGATGGCCTGCTGGACGGCGTGCTCGGTACGGGTGTCGAGGGCGCTGGTCGCCTCGTCGAGGATCAGCACGGGCGGGTCGCGCAGGATGGTGCGGGCGATGGCGAGCCGCTGCTTCTCGCCGCCGGAGAAGCGGTAGCCGCGCTCGCCGACGAGGGTGTCGTAGCCCTGGGGCAGCGAGGCGATGTGGTCGTGGATCTGGGCGGCGCGGGCGGCGGCCTCGATCTCCTCGTCGGTGGCGTCGGGCTTGGCGAAGCGCAGGTTGTCCGCGACGGAGGCGTGGAAGAGGTAGGTCTCCTGGGAGACCACGCCGACAGCCTCCGCGAGGCTGTCGAAGCCGAGGTCGCGCACGTCGGTGCCGTCCAGGGTGACGCGGCCCTCGGTGACGTCGTAGAGCCGGGGCACCAGATAGCTGAGGGTGGACTTGCCGGAGCCGGTGGGGCCGACGACGGCGAGGCTGCCGCCGGCGGGGACGGTGAGGTCGATGCCGTCGAGGGTGGGGCGGCCCTCGCCCTCGGGGTCGTAGCGGAAGCCGACCTTCTCGAAGACGACCTCTCCGGCGGTCTTCGCCGGGCGGACCGGCTCGGCGGGCTCGGTGATCTCCACGGGCAGGTCGAGGTATTCGAAGATGCGCTGGAAGAGGGCGAGCGAGGTCTGGATCTGCACCCCGGTCGACAGCAGGCTCACGGCGGGCCGGAACAGGCCCTGCTGGAGGGAGACGAAGGCGACGAGGGTGCCGAGGGAGACGTCGGGGCCGCCGGCCTGGAGGGCGAGCCCGGCCGCCCAGTAGATGAGCGCGGGCATGGCGGCCATCACGATGCCGATGGTGGCCATCCGCCAGCGTCCGGCCATGGAGGAGCGCACTTCGAGGTCGACGAGGCGCTCGGACTCCTCGGCGAAGGACCGGGTGAGCGAGTCGGCGCGGCCCATGGTGCGGCCGAGCAGGATGCCGCTGACGGAGAGGGACTCGGTGACGGTCGCGGCCATGGCGGCCATCTGCTTCTGCCGCTGGGTGGTGATGCGCTTGCGCTCGCGCCCGACCCGGCGGCTGATCCAGACGAAGAGCGGCAGCAGGAGCAGCGAGACCAGGGTGAGCCGCCAGTCGAGCGCGAGCATGGCGACGACGGTGGCGACGACGGCGGTGAGGTTGGAGACGAGGGAGGTGGCGGTCGAGGTGACCGTCGCCTGCATGCCGCCGATGTCGTTGGCGATCCGCGACTGGACCTCGCCGGTGCGGGTGCGCGTGAAGAAGGCCAGCGGCATCCGCTGGAGCTGGGCGTAGACGCCGGTGCGCAGGTCGTGCATGACGCGCTGGCCGACGGTGGTGGAGATCAGGGTCTGGAGCACGCCGAAGACGCCGGAGGTGACGGCGGTGACGATCATGCCGAGCGCGAGCAGGCTGAGCAGCCCGGTGCGGCCCTGCGGGATCGCGGTGTCCAGGATCTCCTTCAGGAGGAAGGGCGAGGCGACGGATACGAGGGACGACGCGCCGACCAGCAGGCCGACGACGGCGAGGCGGCCCCGGTAGGGGCGGAAGAGGCGCAGGATGCGGCGCATCTGCGCGGGCTCCTGCGGGCGGCCCGGTTCTCGGGCGGGAGGTGTCCAGGTGGACTCGTCGTGCGTACGCATGGGCTCCTACGAGGGTTCGATGACAGAGGGCCGGCAGCAAGCCGGCCGAGGACCGGCCGAGAGCCGACAGGGGGATCGCGACGGGGCGAGCCTATCGGAGCATAGCTCATTGTTACCTATACTCACAATGAACTTCGTCTTGCTAGCATTCCCGTATGAGCACCCCCGATCGCGCCCCCGGCCCCACGCCCGATCGCGCGCCCGACCCCGACGGCCTCCTCGCGGAGCAGCTCCTCCGGCTCACCCGCCGGCTCCAGCGCGCCCACAAGGGGTACATGGAGCCGGTCGGCATCACCCCTGCCCAGTTCCGCCTGCTGCGGACGGTCGCGCACTGCGAGGAGCCGCCCCGGATGGCGGACCTGGCGGCCCGGCTCGAAGTGGTCCCCAGGGCCGTGACCAGCCTCGTCGACGGCCTGGAGGCGGCCGGGCGGGTGCGCAGGGTGCCCGATCCGAGCAATCGCCGGGTGATCCGGATCGAGCTCACCGAGACCGGCCGCGACACGCTGAGGGAGCTGCGCAGCGCGCGCCGCGCCGCCGCAGAGGACATGCTGGCCCCACTGACCGTCGAACAGCGCGAGGTGCTCGGAGGTCTGCTGTCCGCCCTGGTCGACCGAGCTCCGGGGCGCGCCTGCTGAGACCGGGGCACGGCCTCGCCGGAGGGGAGCCCTGGCCATGCCCGTACTGGAGCCGAACCCGCAGGCCCTGCGAGCCGGTACGCCGCGACGGGCGGCGCCCGACCGGGTGCCGGACCTCCAGGCCCGCGGCACGCCGAAGCACCTGCGGGACGAGCTGGCGGCGCTGCTCGGCCCCGGCAAGGTGCTGTCCACGGTGTCGGACCTGGTGCGGTACGCCTCGGACGCGAGCCCGTACCGTTTCGTGCCGCAGGTCGTGGTGGTCGCCGAGGACATCGACGACGTCTCCGCCGTCCTGTCGTACGCGCACGGCAAGGGCCGCGAGGTCGTCTTCCGGGCCGCCGGGACCAGCCTCAACGGGCAGGCGCAGGGCGAGGACATCCTGGTGGACGTGCGCCGCCACTGGGCCGGCGTGGAGGTGCTGGACGGCGGCGCCCGGGCCCGGATCCGGCCCGGCACGACGGTCGTGCGGGCCAACGCGGCGCTGGCCCCCTACGGGCGGGTGCTCGGGCCCGACCCGGCGAGCGCGATCGCCTGCACGATCGGCGGCGTGGTCGCCAACAACGCCTCCGGCATGACGGCGGGGACGACCAGGAACTCGTACCGCACGGTCGCCTCCCTCACCTTCGTGCTGCCGGGCGGCACCGTAGTGGACACCGCCGACCCGGCCGCCGACGAGGAGCTGGCGCGCGCCGAACCCCGGCTGTGCGCCGGGCTGCTGGGCCTGAAGGCGGACATCGAGGCGGACCCGGAGCTCACCGCGCGGATCCGGGCCAAGTACGCCATCAAGAACACCAACGGCTACCGGCTGGACGCCTTCCTGGACGCGGACACCCCGGTCGGGATCCTGCGCGGGCTGATGGTGGGCTCCGAGGGCACCTTCGGCTTCATCTCGGAGGTCGTCTTCGACACGCTGCCGCTGGACCGGAAGGTCAGCACGGCGCTGCTCTTCTTCCCCTCGCTGCCCGCCGCGGCGGCGGCCGTGCCGCTCTTCAACGACGCGGGGGCGCTGGCCGTCGAGCTGATGGACGGCAACACCCTGCGCGCCTCGGTTCAGGTGCCCGGGGTGCCCGCCGACTGGGCGGAGCTGCCCAGGGAGACGGCGGCGCTGCTGGTCGAGTTCCGGGCGCCCGACGAGGCCGGGCAGCGGGCGTACGAGGAGGCGGCGGCGCGGGTGCTGGCCGGGCTGGAGCTGGTCGCCCCGGTCGGCTCGGTCACCAACGCGTTCACCCGGGACCCGGGGACGATCTCCGGCTACTGGAAGGCCCGCAAGGCGTTCGTGACGGCGGTCGGCGGCACCCGCCCCTCGGGCACGACGCTGATCACCGAGGACTTCGCGGTGCCGCCGGACCGGCTGGCCGACGCCTGCGCCGAGCTGCTCGCGCTCCAGGCGCGGCACGGCTTCGACGCCGCCGTCGCCGGCCACGCCGCCCACGGCAACCTGCACTTCCTGCTCGCCTTCGACGCCGCCGACCCCGCCGACGTGGAGCGGTACGCGGCCTTCATGGACGACTTCTGCAAGCTGACGGTGGAGCGCTTCGACGGCTCGCTGAAGGCCGAACACGCCACCGGTCGCAACATCGCGCCGTTCCTGGAGCTGGAGTGGGGGCCGAAGGCGACGGAGCTGATGTGGCGGACCAAGGAGGTCATCGACCCCGACGGGGTGCTCGCGCCCCGGATCGTCCTCGACCGCGACCCGCGGGCCCATCTGCGCGGCCTCAAGACGATCCCGGCGGTCGAGCCGATCGCCGACCCGTGCATCGAGTGCGGCTTCTGCGAACCGACCTGCCCCAGCCACGACCTGACGACCACGCCGCGCCAGCGGATCGTGCTGCGCCGGGAGATGATGCGCCAGGCCGACGGCTCCCCGGTCGAGACGAGCCTGCTGGAGTCGTACGGGTACGACGCCGTGGACACCTGCGCGGGCGACTCCACCTGCAAGCTGGCCTGCCCGGTCGGCATCGACACGGGCGCGCTGATGAAGGAGTTCCGGCACGAGCGGCACTCCGCGCGGGAGGAGCGGATCGCGGCGCTCGCCGCCACCGACTTCCGTGCCGTGGAGGCCGCCGCCCGCCTCGCGGTGGGGGCCGCCGCGCGGATCGGGGACAAGGTGCTGGAATCCGTGACGGGGCTCGCCCGCAAGGCGGTGCGCCCCGATCTCGTACCCGAGTGGCTGCCCGAGATCCCGGGCGCGGCGCCCCGGCGGCTGCCGCGCACCCACCGGCCCTCCGCGCACGCCGTGTACTACCCGGCGTGCGTCAACCGGATCTTCGGCAACCCGGACGGGCACCGGGGGCCCTCGCTGCCGGAGGCGGTGGTGGCGCTGTCCGCGCGGGCCGGGCGCCCCGTGTGGATCCCGGACGACGTCGCGGGCACCTGCTGCGCCACGATCTGGCACTCCAAGGGCTACGCGCGGGGCAACGAGGTGATGGCCAACCGGATCGTGGCGGCGGCCTGGGGCTGGACGGCGGGCGGCAGGCTGCCGCTGGTGGTGGACGCCTCCTCGTGCACGCTGGGCATCGCCCACGAGGTGGTGCCGTACCTGACCGACGACAACCGGGAGCTGCACGCCGAACTGACCGTGCTCGACTCGCTGGTGTGGGCGGCGGACGAGCTGCTGCCGCGCCTCGACGTGCGCCGCCGGGTGGGCTCCGCGGTGGTCCACCCGACCTGCTCGATGCGTCACCTGGGCGACGAGGACCGGCTGGTGGCGCTCGCCGGGGCGTGCGCGGAGGAGGTGGTCGTGCCGCTGGACGCCGGCTGCTGCGCGTTCGCGGGCGACCGGGGGATGCTGCACCCGGAGCTGACGGAGTCGGCGACGGCGAGGGAGGCGGCCGAGGTGACCGCCCGGCCGTTCGACGCGCACCTGTCGGCGAACCGGATGTGCGAGATCGGCATGGACCGGGCCACCGGCCGGAGCTACTACTCGGCCCTCCTGGAGCTGGAGCGCGCGACCCGGCCGTGAGCGCGGCGGCGCGCGTCGCGGGGGCGGGCGGTCCCGTCCCCGCGGCGCGCGGGCGCCGTGCCGGTGCCGCTACTGCGGCGGGGTGTCCTGCGGCGGCCGGTCCCCGCCCAGTTGCTCCTTCAGCTTGTCCTGGGCCGTGTCGACCTGGGAGCTGTACTTGCCCTGGGTCTTCTCGTCGACGAAGTCACCGGCCTTGTCGATGCCCTGGCCAGCCTTGTCCTCGTGGCCCTTCAGCATCTGCTTGAGCTTGTCCATCACGCTCATCCGAGCCTCCTTGGCGGGCTGTGCTCCCGTCCAGGATCTCCGCTCGGGCGCCGGACCGCATCCGCTCAGCAGCGCCGCAGGTCCTCCACGAGGGTGCCCTGGACGGTCTTCAGGGAGCGGTCGTGGCAGCCGGCGGAGCCGTACAGGCGGTAGCGCTCGGCGCTGGTGCCGACGGCGCGCCGCTGCTCGCGCGGGACGCCGAGGGTGAAGGCGGCGTCGCCGGTGTACGTGTCGTCCAGCCGGGACCAGGACAGCCGGCGGCCGTCCCGCACGACGTCGACGGCGGCCCGGTCGCCGACGGTGAGGACGGTCCGCAGCCGGTCGTCCGCGCCCACGGTGATCTCGCCGTCCATGGTGTACGCGCGGTGGGTGCGGGTCGCGGTCCGCCCGACGCTGACGGTCTCGTCGTCGGTCCAGTACGCGGTGAGGGCGTCCGGGTTCTCGTCGGCGCCCCAGCGGTGGGTGGAGCGGTGGTCGACGGTGCGGGTGACGGTGGTGACGACCCGGCCGTGCGAGGTGTTCAGGTGGCCCGAGACGGTGAGGGTGTGTCCGCCGGAGGTCTCCAGCACGTCGGGTGAACCGGGCGTGTGGACGGTGGAGTTGCGCGGGGTGCCGGGCTCGTGCCGGTCGAGGGCGCCGGTGACGACGGCGCGGCCCTCGTCCTGCCAGAGCAGCACGTTGGCCGGGACGCTCCAGCCGGACTGCCCGGCCGGGACACCGGCCACGGACACCTCGACGCGGTGCGGGCGCCCGTCGTTGAGGACGGCGGCGAACGGGGTGAGGTCGTAGACGACGGGCTGCACGTCGAAGGCGCGCGGGGCGGGGGTCACGTACCAGAGGAAGGGGTTGGACCAGCCGCCGGTCCAGACGTGCGGGTAGGGGGCGGCGATGCCCGCGAGGCGCCCGTCGACCGCGATCCGGACCTCGCGGTACGGCCCGTCGGCGGCCTTGCAGGAGTAGGGCGCGGCGTCGGGGACGGTCAGGTACCAGAACTCCTCGCAGCCGCCGCCGGAGCCGGTGGCGTAGACCTCGGCCAGGATCCGCTCGGTGTTGCGCGGGGTGGTGAGGGTGGCGCCGGTGAGCGGGAGGACCCGGTCGGGGGTGCCCTCGGCGGGCTTCACGGCGCCCCGCGCGGTGTGGAAGGTGAGCGTGACCTTCACGTCGATGACGCCGGTGTACGTCTCGTTCACGACGTTGCCGATGAGCATCTCGACGGGCTGGGGGCGGGCGAGGGTGTCGCGGTAGCGGGTGACGTCCTTCTCGACCGCCCAGGTGATGCCGTCGGGCGAGGGCTCGGGGGTGGAGGTGCGCAGGATCTCGACCCCGCCGAGGGAGAGGTGTCCGAGGCGGTCGTACTGGCGGCCCTTGACCTTGCCTTCGAGGCGCAGGACGGCCTTGTTCCAGCGGGTGCCGCAGCCCTTGGGCGGGCTGTACGAGCCCTGGTACGGGGTGAAGTCGCGGAACTGCGCCTCGGCGAGCGTCACTTCGCAGGTGCGGGTGCCGGGGGTCGGCACGGGCGGCGCGGCGGTGAGCGGGTCGTGCCAGTCGGTGGTGAACTCGGCCGGCGGGGTCGGGGCCCCGTCCGCGTGCGCCGCGGGGGCGGCGAGCAGCAGCCCGGCGGCCAGGGCGAGGCCGCCGATCACGCTCATGATCCTCTGTGATGTCATGGGCCGTGAGTGAAGCGCGGCCCTCCGGACGGGGTCCAGAGGGCCTGGGCCCGGCTTGGCCGGTTCTGTGCCCGAGCGCCGGAAAATCGATTGCCGATCACCGTCCGGTGGGGCGAGCCTGGATCGGTTCGAGACACGACCGGACCGGTCCGCGCGACCGGTCGAAAGCCCTGGGACATCATGCAGATTCGCGATCTACCGTACGCCGACCCAGGAGTCCCGGACGTCCGCTCGGGCGGCAGATTCCTCCTGTGGCTCGGCCGCAGACAGCTCGGCGCGCAGGTGAAGTGCCTGCTCTGGGGGCTGATGTTCCAGCTCGGCATCGCCGGCCTGCCGATCGGCGTCGGACTCGCCGTGCAGGCGGTCGTGGACCGCGACGGCGGCCGGCTCGCCCTCGGCGTGGGCCTCCTCGCCCTCCTCGGCGTCGCGATCGCGCTCGGCGACACGATGGCGCACCGGGTGGCCGTGACCAACTGGATCACCGCCGCCGCCCGGGTGCAGCAGCTGCTCTCCCGCAAGACCGCCGAGCTCGGCTCCCTGCTCACCCGGCGGGTCGCCGCCGGCGAGGTGGTCGCCGTGTCCACCGGCGACGTCGAGAAGATCGGCTGGTTCGTGGAGGCGGCCTCCCGCTTCGCCGCCGCCGCCGTCTCCCTGGTCGTGGTCTGCGTCGGGCTGGTGCTCTACCAGCCGGACCTCGGCGTGGTCGTCGCGCTCGGCGTGCCGGTCCTCGCGCTCGCCGCGCTGCCCCTGCTCCCCCGCGCCACCCGCCGGGCGGACGCGCAGCGCGAGAAGGCGGGCCGGGCCACCGAACTGGCCTCCGACACCGTGGCCGGGCTGCGGGTGCTGCGCGGCATCGGCGGCGAGGACCTGTTCCTCCGCCGCTACCGGGCCGCCTCCCAGGAGGTCCGCGAGGCCGCCGTGCACAGCGCCCGGATGTGGGCGCTGATCGCCGGTGTCCAGGTGCTGCTGCCCGGACTGCTGCTGCTGACGGTCGTCGTGTACGGCGCGCGCCTCGCGCTCGACGGGCAGATCTCGGTGGGCGAACTGGTCACGGTCTACGGCGCGGTGGCGCTCACCCACCACCCGCTGCGCAACTTCGAGGAGATCGCCATGGCGTACTCCTTCTCGCGGCCCTCCGCGAAGCGCGCCGCCCGGGTGCTCGCCCTGAGCCGTACGACGGCGCCCGAGGGCACCGGGACCACGGCGGCCGGGGCGGCTCCCGCCGGGGACCTGTACGACCCGGTCACCGGGGTGCTCGCCCCGGCGGGCCGCTTCACCGCGGTGGTCTGCGGCGACCCGGACGTCGCCGGGCGGCTCGCGGACCGGCTCGGCGGGCATCCGCCGGAGCCGGGCGCGGACCACGCCTCGGTGCTGCTCGGCGGTGTCGCCCTCGACGAGCTGCCGCTCGCCGCCGCCCGCACGGCGGTCCTCGTCCAGGACAAGGACCCGGTGCTGCTCTCGGGCACCCTCGGCGAGCTCCTGGACGTGCCCTCGTCCGGGGCGGTCGCGGCCCGCCCGGCCCTGGACGCGGCCCAGTGCGGCGACGTGCTGGACGCCCTGGCGCAGGCGTCCGTGGACACCGGCGGCGACCCGATGCGCACCCGGATCACCGAGCGCGGCCGGTCCCTCTCCGGCGGCCAGCGGCAGCGCCTGGCGCTCGCCCGCTCGCTGGTCACCGACCCGGAGGTGCTGGTCCTCGACGAGCCGACCTCGGCGGTCGACTCGCACACCGAGTCCCGGGTGGCGGCCGGGATCAAGGAGCTGCGCGCGGGCCGCACCACCGTGGTGCTGGCCTCCTCGCCGCTGCTGCTCGACCTCGCCGACCGGGTCGTCCTGGTCGACGGGGGCGCGGTGGTGGCGGTGGGCACCCACCGCGAGCTGCTGGCGGGCGAGCCCCGCTACCGGGCCGTCGTGACCCGGGAGACGGAGGCCGAGCTCTCCGCGCCCGCGGACGGCCTGGGCCGGGGCCTGGAGAGCGGCCTGACCGACGGCCTGGCCGAAGACCTGGCAGACGGTCTGGCAGAAGACCTGGACGAGACGCTGGCCCGGAAGCTGGCGGAAGAGCTGGAAGGAGAGTCGGCATGATCGGCCTGGCGCCCCCGGAGTACGACCCGGCGGCACCCCAGTCGGCGACCACGCTGCCGGTCGGCGGCCGGACGACGGTCCGCGCGTACCTGCGGGACCTGCTGCGCCGCCACCGCGGGGCGTTCGCCCTGCTCGTCACCGTCAACGCGGTCGCGGTGATCGCCTCGATGGCCGGGCCGTACCTGCTCGGCTCGGTCGTCGAGCGCCTCACCGACGGCGCCCGCGACCTGCACCTGGAGCGGACGGCGGCCCTCTTCGCCGTGGCGCTGCTGATCCAGACGGTCTTCACCCGCCTGGTGCGGCTGCGCGGGGCGATGCTCGGCGAGGAGATGCTGGCCGACCTGCGCGAGGACTTCCTGGTGCGCTCGGTCGCGCTGCCGCCGGGCGTCCTGGAGCGGGCCGGTACGGGCGACCTGCTGTCCCGGATCACCACCGACATCGACCGGCTGGCCAACGCCATGCGCGAGGCCGTGCCGCAGCTCGTGGTCGGCGTGGTGTGGACGGGGCTGCTCGTCGGCGGCCTCGCGCTGACCGCCCCGCCGCTGGCCCTCGCGCTGCTGTGCGCGGCGCCGCTGCTGATCGTGGGCTGCCGCTGGTACTTCCGCCGGGCCGGCGCGGCGTACCGCTCGGAGGCCGCCGGGTACGCGGCGGTGGCCGCCGCGCTCGCGGAGACGGTGGACGCGGGCCGGACGGTCGAGGCGCACCGCCTCGGCGCGCGCCGGATCGCGCTGTCGGACCAGCGGATCGGCGAGTGGACGCGCTGGGAGCGGTACACCCTGTTCCTGCGCTCGGTGCTCTTCCCGGTCGTGGACCTCACCCACACGATCGTGATCGCCTCGGTGCTCGCGATCGGCGGGGTGTTCGTCCTCCAGGGCTGGATGGACGTGGGCCAGCTGACCACGGGCGCGCTGCTGGCGCAGATGCTGGTGGACCCGATCGGCATCATCCTGCGCTGGTACGACGAGCTCCAGGTCGCCCAGGTCTCGCTGGGCCGCCTCGTGGGCGTGCGGGAGATCGAGCCGGAGCCCGGCGACGGCTCGGTGCGGCCGGAGGGGCGGCAGGTCCGCGCCGACGAGGTCCGCTTCGGCTACCGCGAGGGCGTGGACGTGCTGCACCGGGTGTCGATGGACGTCGCCCCGGGCACCCGGCTGGCCCTGGTCGGCCCCTCGGGCGCCGGGAAGTCCACGCTGGGCCGGCTGCTCGCGGGGATCTACGCCCCGCGCGCGGGCAGCGTCACGCTGGGCTCCGCCGAGCTGGCCCGGATGCCCGCCGAGCGGGTCCGGGAGCACGTGGCCCTGGTCAACCAGGAGCACCACGTCTTCGTCGGCTCGCTCCGCGACAACCTGCTGCTCGCGCGGGAGGGCGCCGCGGACGCCGAGCTGTGGGAGGCGCTGGGCGCGGTGGACGCGGACGGCTGGGCGCGGGCGCTGGAGGAGGGCCTGGACACCGAGGTCGGCTCGGGCGGGCTCGCCCTGACCCCGGCGCAGGCCCAGCAGCTCGCGCTCGCCCGGCTGGTGCTCGCGGACCCGCACACGCTGGTCCTGGACGAGGCGACCTCGCTGCTCGACCCGCGCGCGGCCCGGCACCTGGAGCGCTCGCTGGCGCAGGTGCTGGACGGGCGCACGGTCGTCGCCATCGCGCACCGGCTGCACACGGCGCACGACGCCGATCTGATCGCGGTGGTCGAGGGCGGCCGGATCAGCGAGCTGGGCAGCCACGACGAGCTGGTGGCGGCGGACGGGGCGTACGCGGCCCTGTGGCGCTCCTGGCACGGTTAGGCCCTGTCTGAGGCCGCGCCCGCACGCGCGGAAGGGGCCGCCCCGGTCGAACCGGGGCGGCCCCTTCCGCGTACGGAGAGACGGGCCGGACGGCCCGCAGAGGCCCGCTACAGGAATCCGAGGGCCGAGGCGCCGCCCACGCCGCCCAGGAGCATGAAGACCGGCATGAGGACCTTCAGCTCGACCCAGCTCCCGGCCCGGAAGCGCATCGCCTTCGGCGGGCCGATGGGGTACCAGCGCTTGCGGCCCACCGGGATGGGCCACAGGATCGGGCAGCCGGAGACGGTCAGGGCGTCGCCGATGTCGTGGACGAGGGCGCCGAGCACGACCGGCAGGCCGAGCCACAGGTACTCCTGGCCGGGCCCGGTGAAGAGCCAGCCGGCCCCGTTGCCGGGCTGGTCCAGGACCCCGGCGAGGATCCAGGCGCTGGTGGCGCCGAGCAGCCAGACCAGGACGTCGCTGGACATCCGGGCGGCCCGCCAGAGCAGGCCCTCGACCGCGAGGACCAGGTGCACGAAGAGGATCGCGAGGACCGCCCAGCGCCCGCCGGTGACGGCGGCCACCGAGCAGCCCGCACCGATCAGCACGGCCCACAGCCAGGTGTGGGTGAGGGTGCGGTGGCCGCCGGACCTGCGCGGGTCGGCGGTGGAGCGGGTGGCCTTGTAGACGGCGTACGAGAGCTTGTCGACGACCTCGCACAGGGTCCGGGAGACCGGGCCGAAGGCGCGCGAGATGGTCGCCGACTTGTGGTCGAGGTCGGGGGCGAGGGCGGCGCCCGCGCAGATGAGCGCGCCGACGACCAGAACCGGCCAGGGCATCGGATGGTCGAGTGCCGCCGCGGCCGCCCCGGCACCGAGCCAGGCAGCCGCGCCGGACAGCGAGTGCGCCGGTCCCATCATGGTCGTACCCGCCCCGTTTCCTCGTACCCCGGCGCCCGTCTGACGCACGGTCGGAAGGACCGGTCGCGCGACCGGTCGACGGGCCAGCCTATCCTCCGTGATCTTCGTTCCGGTGGCCGGTTCCCTCATCCGGGCGGAATCCAGGCAAGATGGGGGCGTGACCCTTATCGATCGTCTTCCGCCGACCGCCGACCCCGATGCCCTTTTCGAGGCTTTCTCCTCATGGGCGGAGGACCAGGGCATCACGCTCTACCCGGCTCAGGAGGAGGCGCTGATCGAGGTGGTGTCCGGGGCGAACGTGATCCTGTCCACCCCGACCGGCTCCGGGAAGTCACTGGTCGCCGCGGGCGCGCACTTCACGGCCCTGGCCAACGACCAGGTGACCTTCTACACGGCGCCGATCAAGGCGCTGGTGTCGGAGAAGTTCTTCGACCTGTGCAAGATCTTCGGCACCGAGAACGTCGGGATGCTGACCGGCGACGCCTCGGTGAACGCGGACGCCCCCGTCATCTGCTGCACGGCCGAGGTGCTCGCCTCGATCGCGCTGCGGGACGGCAAGGACGCCGACATCGGCCAGGTCGTGATGGACGAGTTCCACTTCTACGCGGAGCAGGACCGCGGCTGGGCCTGGCAGATCCCGCTGCTGGAGCTGCCGCAGGCGCAGTTCGTCCTGATGTCGGCGACCCTCGGCGACGTGTCGATGTTCGAGAAGGACCTGACCCGGCGGACCGGGCGGCCGACCTCGGTGGTCCGCTCGGCGACCCGGCCGGTGCCGCTGTCGTACGAGTACCGGCTGACGCCGATCACCGACACGATCACGGAGCTGCTGGAGACCCGGCAGGCGCCGGTGTACATCGTGCACTTCACCCAGGCGCAGGCGGTGGAGCGGGCGCAGTCGCTGATGAGCATCAACATGTGCTCGCGCGAGGAGAAGGACAGGATCGCCGAGCTGATCGGCAGCTTCCGCTTCACCACCAAGTTCGGCCAGAACCTCTCCCGCTACGTCCGGCACGGCATCGGCGTGCACCACGCGGGGATGCTGCCCAAGTACCGGCGGCTGGTGGAGAAGCTGGCGCAGGCGGGCCTGCTGAAGGTGATCTGCGGCACGGACACCCTCGGCGTCGGCGTCAACGTGCCCATCCGCACGGTGCTGTTCACGGCGCTCACCAAGTACGACGGCAACCGGGTGCGGACGCTGCGCGCGCGGGAGTTCCACCAGATCGCGGGCCGGGCCGGCCGGGCCGGGTTCGACACGGCGGGCTTCGTGGTCGCGCAGGCGCCCGAGCACGTCATCGAGAACGAGAAGGCGCTGGCCAAGGCGGGCGACGACCCGAAGAAGCGGCGCAAGGTGGTCCGCAAGAAGGCGCCGGAGGGCTTCGTCGCCTGGTCCGACACGACCTTCGAGAAGCTGATCGGCTCCGAGCCGGAGCCGCTGACCTCCCGCTTCAAGGTCACCAACATCATGCTGCTGTCGGTCATCGCCCGGCCGGGCAACGCCTTCGACGCGATGCGCAAGCTGCTGGAGGACAACCACGAGCCGCGCCGCAACCAGCTCCGGCACATCCGCCGGGCCATCGCGATCTACCGCTCGCTGCTCGACGGCGGCGTGGTCGAGCGGCTCGACACCCCGGACGCCGAGGGCCGCACGATCCGGCTCACCGTCGACCTCCAGCAGGACTTCGCGCTGAACCAGCCGCTGTCGACCTTCGCGCTGGCCGCGTTCGACCTGCTGGACCCGGAGTCCCCCTCGTACGCCCTGGACATGGTCTCGGTGGTCGAGTCGACCCTCGACGACCCGCGCCAGATCCTCCACGCGATGCAGAACAAGGCGCGCGGCGAGGCGGTCGGGCAGATGAAGGCGGACGGCGTCGAGTACGAGGAGCGGATGGAGCGGCTCCAGGACATCTCGTACCCGAAGCCGCTGGAGGAGCTGCTCTGGCACGCGTACAACGTCTACCGGAAGTCGCACCCCTGGGTCGGCGACCACCCGGTGTCGCCGAAGTCCGTCATCCGTGACATGTACGAACGGGCGCTGTCCTTCACCGAGTTCACCTCCTGGTACGAGCTGGCGCGGACCGAGGGCATCGTGCTGCGCTACCTGGCGAGCGCGTACAAGGCGCTGGACCACACGATCCCGGACGACCTGAAGACCGAGGACCTCCAGGACCTCATCGAGTGGCTCGGCGAGATGGTGCGCCAGGTCGACTCCTCCCTCCTCGACGAGTGGGAGCAGCTCGCGAACCCGGAGGTCCAGACCGCCGAGGAGGCGCAGGAGAAGGCCGACCAGGTCAAGCCGGTCACGGCGAACGCCCGCGCCTTCCGGGTCCTGGTGCGCAACGCGATGTTCCGCCGGGTGGAGCTGGCGGCGCTGGACAACGTGAACGCGCTCGGCGAGCTGGACGGCGAGTCCGGCTGGGACGCCGACGCGTGGGGCGAGGCGATGGACGGGTACTGGGACGAGTACGAGGACCTGGGCACCGGCCCGGACGCGCGCGGCCCGAAGCTGCTCGCCATCGAGGAGGACGCGGCGCACGGTCTGTGGCGCGTCCGGCAGACCTTCGCCGACCCGAACGGCGACCATGACTGGGGCATCAGCGCGGAGGTGGACCTGGCCGCCTCGGACGAGGAGGGCCGGGCGGTCGTGCGGGTGACGTCGGTCGGACAGCTGTAGCCATTCCCCCCGGGCCACGGGGGTCCCGCGCGGGGGCCCCGCGTGAGACCCCCGGACCGGCATCCCGAAGGAGCATGAGGTGACCAACCCCGCCGAGAGACTCGTGGACCTGCTCGACCTGGAGCAGATCGAGGTGCACATCTTCCGGGGCCGCAGCCCGCAGGAGTCGCTCCAGCGGGTCTTCGGCGGGCAGGTCGCCGGCCAGGCCCTGGTGGCGGCCGGGCGGACCACGGACGGCGAGCGCCCGGTGCACTCGCTGCACGCCTACTTCCTGCGGCCGGGGCGGCCGGGGGTGCCGATCGTCTACCAGGTGGAGCGGGTGCGCGACGGGCGGTCCTTCACCACCCGCCGGGTCACCGCGGTCCAGGAGGGCCGGACGATCTTCAACCTGACGGCCTCGTTCCACCGGCCGGAGGAGTCGGCCTTCGAGCACCAGCTGCCGCCCCGGCACCTGGGCGACCCGGAGAGCCTGCCGAACCTCGCGGACGAGATCCGCGACCACCTGGGGGCGCTGCCGGAGGCGCTGGAGCGGATGGCCCGCCGGCAGCCCTTCGACATCCGTTACGTGGACCGGCTGCGCTGGTCGAAGGAGGAGGTCGAGGGCGCGGACCCGCGCAGCGCGGTGTGGATGCGGGCGGTGGGGCCGCTGGGCGACGACCCGCTGGTGCACACCTGCGCGCTGACCTACGCCTCGGACATGACGCTGCTGGACGCGGTGCGGATCCCGGTGGAGCCGCTGTGGGGGCCGCGGGGCTTCGACATGGCGTCGCTGGACCACGCCATGTGGTTCCACCGCCCGTTCCGGGCCGACGAGTGGTTCCTGTACGACCAGGAGTCGCCCATCGCGCACGGCGGGCGGGGGCTGGCCCGGGGCCGGATCTACGACCGCGAGGGGCGGCTGCTGGTGTCGGTGGTGCAGGAGGGGCTGTTCCGGAAGCTGTAGGGCGCTCAGACGCCGGGCAGGGTGTCCTGCTCGACCTCGTGCCGCCGGGTGCGGATGTCCGGGCCGGGCGGGTGCAGCTTGGCGTCGCAGGCGGGGCCGAGCCCTGTCCGACGGGACGCGGCTCCGGTCAGCGGGCGCCCGCACAGCCGGCACCGCACCGGCCCGCGCGCGGGGCGCTGACCGGTGGAATCGATCGCGATTGCCAGTGGTTCTTCTCCCATGCTGAGATCAAACCCCATCCGCGACGGCACGTCATCGCGCGCACGTCGTCCAGCCCGAGGAGCAGTCCATGAGTCTGTACGAGATCCCGCTGAAGACCCTGGCCGGCGAGCCGTTCTCGCTGGCCGACTTCCGCGACCGCGCGGTCCTGGTCGTGAACGTGGCCTCCAAGTGCGGCCTGACCCCGCAGTACGCCGGTCTGGAGCGGCTGCAGAAGGAGTACGGGGACCGCGGCTTCACGGTCGTCGGCGTGCCCTGCAACCAGTTCGCGGGCCAGGAGCCGGGCACCGCCGAGGAGATCGGCACCTTCTGCTCGGCGACGTACGGGGTGACCTTCCCGCTGCTGGAGAAGACGGACGTGAACGGCGCCGGGCGGCACCCGCTGTACGCGGAGCTGACGAAGGTCGCGGACGCCTCGGGCGAGGCCGGTGACGTGCAGTGGAACTTCGAGAAGTTCCTGATCGGCCGGGACGGCACGGTGACCCGCTTCCGTCCGCGCACCGAGCCGGAGGCGCCGGAGGTCGTGGCGGCGATCGAGGCCCGGCTTGTCTGATACCGCGCCTGGCGGGGTGGTGGCGCGGCTGCGGGCCGCGGGCTGTGTCTTCGCCGAGGAGGAGGCCGCGCTGCTGACCGGGGCGGCGGCCGGTCCGGCCGAGCTCGACGCGATGGTCGGGCGGCGGGCCGCGGGCCTGCCGCTGGAGCACGTGGTGGGCTGGGCGGCCTTCTCGGGGCTGCGGATCGAGGTCGGGCCGGGGGTGTTCGTGCCGCGCCGGCGCACCGAGTTCCTGGTCGAGCGGGCGGTGGCGCTGGCCCGGCCGGGCGCCGTCTGCGTGGACCTGTGCTGCGGCTCGGGCGCGGCGGGCGCGGTGCTGCTCGACACGGTGCCGGGCGCCGAGGTGCACGCCTCGGACATCGACCCCGGGGCGGTGCGCTGGGCCCGGCGGAACGTGGAGCCGCGCGGCGGCCGGGTGTACGAGGGCGACCTCTTCGCGCCGCTGCCCCCGGGGCTGCGCGGCCGGATCGAGGTCCTCGTCGCCAATGTGCCGTACGTGCCGAGCGGCGACGTGGCCCTGCTGCCGACGGAGGCCCGCGAGCACGAGCCGCTGGTGGCGCTGGACGGCGGCGCGGACGGCCTGGCGGTGCTGCGCCGGGTCGCGGCCGGGGCGGCCGGGTGGCTGGCCCCGGGCGGGCACCTGCTGGTCGAGACGAGCGGCCACCAGGCGGACCGGGCCGTGGCGGCGGTCACCGCGCACGGCCTGACGGCCCGGACCCTGACGGACGAGGAGCGCCACGCGACGGCGCTGGTCGCGACGCGGCCCTAAGCCCCCTGGGCGGTACGGGGCTTGAGGCGGCAGCGGGCCGGGCCCGCGGCCTGGAGGGTGATCGCCGAGGCGAGCGGCACGTGGGTGTCGATCGCCTCCAGCTCGTAGCGCTGGAGGATCATCGCGAGCGCGATGACGGACTCCAGCATCGAGAAGTGCTGGCCGATGCAGGCGCGCGGGCCGCCGCCGAAGGGGAACCAGGCGTAGCGGGGGCGGGCCGCCTCCCGTTCCGGGGTGAAGCGGTCGGGGTCGAAGCGCTCCGGGTCGTCCCAGTAGCGCGGGTGGCGGTGGGTGACCCAGGGGGCGACGATCACGTCGGCCCCGGCGGGGACCGGGTAGCCGTCGATCTCGGTGGCGACGACGGCCCGGCGCCCTATGGCCGGGGCGGCCGGGAAGAGCCGCATGGCCTCCTTGAGGACGCGGGTGAGGTAGGGCAGGGCGTCGAGGTCGGCGGCGCCGGGCGTCCGCCCGCCGAGGACCTCGTCGAGCTCCTGGTGGGCCCGCCGCTGGGCCTCGGGGTGGCGGGCCAGCAGGTGCAGGGCGAAGCCCATGGAGGTGGCGGTCGTCTCGTGGCCGGCGAGCAGGAACACCAGGACCTGCTCCCGCAGTTCGGTCGCGTCGAAGCCGCCGGTGCCGTTGGTGCCGTCGCTGCCGCTGGTGCCGTCCGCGCCGTCGCCGCCGGCCGCGACGAGGCGGCTGAGCAGGTCGTCCCCGGTCGCGTGGGCGCCGGACGCGCGGCGCTCGGCGATGATCCGGTCGCAGACCGCGTAGAGCTCCTCGTGGGCGGCGGCGGCCCGCCGGTTGCCCGGCGTGGGCCAGGAGCGCGGGAGCTTGCGGGGCGCGAAGCCGCGCCGCGAGACGTACGCCCCGAGGACGGGGAAGCAGCGCTCGACGATGCCGACGGCGGCCTCGACGTCGGTGCCGAAGAGGATCCGGGCGACCGCGCGCAGGGCGAGCCCGGCCATCTCGTGGACGACGTCGACGGAGTCGTGGCCGGCGGCCCGCCAGCCGTCGGTGAGCCGGGTGACCTCGGCGGCGACGGCGGAGGCGTAGCCGTCGACGCCGCGCGGGGTGAACAGCGGCTGGACGAGCCGGCGCTGGCGCAGGTAGTCGCCGTCCTGGCTGGTGAGCAGGCCGTTGCCGAAGGACTCGCGGATCTCCTGGTAGAAGGCGTTGTCCTTGCGGAAGTCGGCGGCGCGGGTGGCGAGCACCTGCTGGACGCCCTCGGCGGAGAACACGCAGTGGACGGTGGCCCGCGCGCCGGGCGGCCCGGCGGTGACGCGGACGACGTCGCCGTGGTCGCGGCGGGCCTTGAGGAAGGCGGCGAGCGAGTCGTTCTTGAGGTCGAGCAGCGAGCCGATCAGCGGGAGGCCCGCGAGCTCGGGCGTCCGCGGTGCGGTGGTGCTGCCGTGGCCGGTCGTCGTCATCGTGCGGTCCCCCCGGGTGACGTCGTGTCAGGCGGGCCCCACCGCCCGCCGGTTCGTCGATTCTGCCGTACGCGTGCGGAAGGGGGCGGCGGGCGCCGGCCCGGCCCCGTTGTCAGTGGCGTCTGGGACGCTGGCGGGCATGGATGAGACCGAGATGACCCTGCAACTGACCATCGACTGCGCCGACCCCGGCCGGCTCGTCGTCTTCTGGGCGGAGGCGCTGCGCTACGCGCCGGAGCCCCCGCCGGAGGGGCACGGGAGCTGGCAGGAGTACTGGCGCGCGATGGGCGTGCCGGAGGAGGAGCTGGCGGACGGGGCGGGCGAGCTGCCGGAGTCGATCGTGGACCCGAAGGGGGTGGGCCCGCGCATCTGGTTCCAGGCGGTCCCGGAGCCGAAGACCGGGAAGAACCGCCTGCACCTGGACCTGAAGGTCGGCGGGGGCCGCGCGGTCCCGCTGGCCGTCCGCCGCGAGCGGGTGACCGCCGAGGTGGCCCGCCTGACCGCGCTGGGCGCCTCGGTGCTGTACGTGATGGACGAGCCGGACGGCATGGAGTACTACGCGACGGTCCTCCAGGACCCGGAGGGCAACGAGTTCTGCGTGGTGTGACCCGCCCTCCGGGCCCGGCGCCGGGTCAGCGGATCGGCATCCCCGAGAGGGTGCGGGCGATGACCAGGCGCTGGATCTCGCTGGTGCCCTCGAAGATCGTGTAGATGGCGGCGTCCCGGTGCATCCGCTCGACCGGGTACTCGCGGGTGTAGCCGTTGCCGCCCAGGATCTGGATGGCCTGGGCGGTGACCTTCTTGGCCACCTCGCTCGCGTACAGCTTGGACATCGAGCCCTCGGCGGAGGTGAAGGGCCTGCCCGCGGTCGCCATCCAGGAGGCGCGCCAGACGAGCAGCCGGGCGGCGTCGATCTGGGTGCGCATGTCGGCGAGCTGGAAGGCGACGCCCTGGTTGTCGATGATCGGGCGGCCGAACTGCTCGCGGGTCTTGGCGTAGTCGAGGGCGACCTCGTACGCGGCGCGGGCGGTGCCGACGGCCATGGCGCCGACGGCGGGGCGGGACGCCTCGAAGGTGGCCATGGCGGCGTTCTTCACCCGCTCGCCGCCGCCCGCCTTCGCCTTCTCGCGGGCGCGGGCGAGCCGCTCGTCCAGCTTCTCCTTGCCGCCGAGCAGGCAGCCGCCGGGGACCCGCACGTCCTCCAGGACGACCTCGGCGGTGTGCGAGGCGCGGATGCCGTGCTTCTGGAACTTCTGGCCCTGGGAGAGGCCGGGGGTGTTCGGCGGCACGATGAAGGAGGCGTGGCCCTTGGAGCCGAGCTCCGGGTCGACGGCGGCGACGACGACGTGGACGTTGGCGATGCCGCCGTTGGTCGCCCAGGTCTTGGTGCCGTTGAGCACCCACTCGTCCGCGGCCTCGTCGTAGACGGCGCGGGTGCGCATCGAGGCCACGTCGGAGCCGGCGTCGGGCTCGGAGGAGCAGAAGGCGGCGACCTTGACGTCGGAGGCGTCGCCGTACATCTGGGGGATCCAGGTGCCGATCTGCTCCTCGGTGCCGTTGGCGAGCACGCCGACGGCGGCGAGGCCGGTGCCGACGATGGAGAGGGCGATGCCGGCGTCGCCCCAGAAGAGCTCCTCCATGGCCATCGGGATGCCGAGGCCGGTGGGGTCGAAGAACTGCTGGGCGTAGAAGTCGAGGGAGTAGATGCCTATCTTGGCCGCTTCCTGGATGATCGGCCAGGGCGTCTCCTCACGCTCGTCCCATTCGGCGGCCGCCGGGCGCATCACGTCCGCGGCGAAGCCGTGGAGCCAGTCGCGCACCTGCTTCTGGTCGTCGTTGAGTTCGAGCGTGAACTCTGCCATGGTCCCTCCCGGCGGTATGTTACTTGCGGTAACACCAGTCTGTTACCGACGGGTAGAGGCTGTCAACCAGCGGGGGAACCGTTCGGCCCGATCGGCACCGAGTGCCGTCAGGGTGTTACGTTGCGACAGCCTCAGGAATTCGCACGGGCGGGGAGACACGCTTATGGACACCACACACCGGACCACCACCGACCAGCAGAAACCGGCCGACCAACGGCGCCGCGAACTGCTGGAGGCGGCGGACCGCGTGGTGCTCCGGGACGGCCCCAAGGCATCCATGAACGCCATCGCCGCCGAGGCCGGGATCACCAAGCCGATCCTCTACCGCCACTTCGGCGACAAGGGCGGCCTCTACCGGGCGCTCGCCACCCGCCACACCGACGCCCTGCTCGCCGCGCTGCGGGCCGCGCTCGACGCGCCCGCCGACCGGCGCAGCCGCGTCGAGTCCACCCTGGACACCTATCTCGCCTCCATCGAGGCGATGCCCCAGGTCTACCGCTTCCTCATGCACCCGGCCGAGGAGTCCCACCAGTCCGAGCAGGGCTTCGACGTGGGCCGGCACTCCGCCCCGCTGCTGCGCCGCATGGGCGAGGAGCTCGGCCAGGTCATCGCCGAGCGGGTGGACCTCGGCCCGGCCGGCGAGGCCCAGGCCCGCATCTGGGGCCACGGGATCGTCGGCATGATGCACGCCGCCGGGGACTGGTGGCTCGGCGAACGCCCCTGCTCCCGCGAGCAGTTGGTGCGCAGCATGGCGGACCTGCTGTGGGGCCGGCTGGCGGCGGCGGGCGACCGGCCGGACGGGCCCGGCTTCTGAGCCCCCGGCCGGCCGCGCGGGCCCGGCGGCTACAGCGCCGCCGCCCCGCTCCCCCACGGCTCCTTGCGGATCTTCCGGAGCAGCCGGCTCCGCCGCCACCCGGTCACGTGGTCCGCGTAGACGCCGCCGTCCAGGTGGTCGATCTCGTGCTGGAGGCAGCGGGCGAAGAAGCCGGTGCCCTCGATCCGGACCGGGGTGCCGTCCACCCGGACACCCTCGACCACCGCGCGGTCGAAGCGGGGGGTCGGCGCCTCCAGGCCCGGCAGCGACAGACAGCCCTCGGGGCCGACGACGATCTCGCCGTCGGCCTCGACCAGCCGCGGGTTCACCACATGGCCCAGGTGCCGGACGTCCTCGTCGTCGGGGCAGTCGTAGACGAAGACGCGCAGCCCCACCCCCACCTGGTTGGCGGCGAGGCCCACGCCGTTCGCCGCGTACATGGTCGCGAACATGTCCTCGACGAGCCGGGCCGGCTCCGGCCCGAAGTCGGTGACGGGTGCGCAGGACGCGTGCAGCACCGGCTCGCCGAGCAGGGTCATCGCGCGGACATGGCCGGAACTGCCGGGGATCAAGCGGTTTCGCATGGGCGCAAGGGTACGTTCAGGGGGCAGCCACCCGCGCCACGGAGCCGCGGGTTCGGGCTGCTGGCCGGATCTCGATAGGCTGAGGCCGGACCGACGCAAGGAGGAACAAGGACGATGTCAGGCAGCAACTCGGAGCCGCTGTCGCCGCGCGCGAAACTGGCCGTGACGGCGGGCAAGGCCGCCGCCGCGGTGTCGCGGGCGGCGGGACGCGGCAGCGGATCGGTGATCGGCGGCCGGGTCGCGCTCAAGCTGGACCCTGATCTGCTGGGCCGGCTCGCGCAGCACCTGGACGTCGTCCTCGTGTCGGCGACCAATGGCAAGACCACCACGACGCGACTGATCGCCGAGGCGCTGCGCGCCAGCGGCCCGGTCGTCTCCAACGCCCTCGGCGCCAACATGCCGGCGGGCATCACCTCGGCGCTGGCCGGCGGCTCGGACGCCCGGTACGGCGTGATCGAGGTGGACGAGAAGTACCTGGCGGGAGTCGCCCGGGACACCACCCCGAAGGCGATCGCGCTGCTCAACCTCTCCCGCGACCAGCTCGACCGCGCGGCGGAGACCCGGATGCTCGCGGAGAAGTGGCGCGAGGGGCTCAACGGCACCAAGGCGGTCGTGATCGCCAACGCCGACGACCCGCTGATCGTCTGGGCCGCCTCCTCCTCGCCGAACGTGGTGTGGGTGGCCGCGGGCCAGGAGTGGAAGGACGACGCCTGGTCCTGCCCCGCCTGCGGCGGTGTGATGCAGCGCCCCGGCGACGACTGGTTCTGCGGCGAGTGCGGCTTCCGCCGCCCCGCGCCGAGCTGGGCGCTCAGCGGCGACCACGTGCTCGACCCGCACGGTTCGGCCTGGCCGATCCACCTCCAGCTGCCCGGCCGCGCCAACAAGGCCAACGCGACCACCTCCGCCGCGGTCGCCGCGGTCTTCGGGGTGCCGCCGCAGGTCGCCCTGGAGCGGATGTACCAGGTGCAGGCCGTGGCCGGCCGCTACGACGTGGTCTCCTTCCAGGGCCGCGAGCTGCGCCTGCTGCTGGCCAAGAACCCGGCCGGCTGGCTCGAAACGTTTTCCCTGATCGACCAGCCGCCGGCCCCGGTGATCCTGGCCGTCAACGCCCGGGGCGCCGACGGCACGGACACCTCCTGGCTGTGGGACGTGGACTACGGCCGGCTGGCCGGCCACCCGATCATGGTGATCGGCGACCGCAAGCTGGACCTCGCGGTCCGCCTGGAGGTCGCCGGCGTGGACTTCCGGGTGTGCGAGACGATCGACGAGGCCGTGACGGTGGCGCCGCCCGGCCAGATCGAGCTGATCGGCAACTACACCGCGTTCCAGGACGTCCGCCGCCGCGTCGGCAACTGACCCGACACGACCCCGCAGAAGGACTTGCAGCATGACTGACAGCAGCCTGCGTCTGGTCTGGGTCTACCCGGACCTGCTCAGCACCTACGGCGACCAGGGCAACGTCCTCGTCGTCGAGCGCCGCGCCCGGCAGCGCGGACTCAGCGTCGAGCGCGTCGACGTGCGCAGCGACCAGCCCGTCCCGACCTCCGGCGACATCTATCTGATCGGCGGCGGCGAGGACCGGCCGCAGCGGCTCGCGGCCGAGCGGCTGCTCCGCGACGGCGGTCTCAGCCGGGCGGCGTCCAACGGCGCGATCATCTTCTCGGTCTGCGCCGGCTACCAGATCCTCGGCCACGAGTTCGTCAACGACGTCGGCGAGCGCCAGGCGGGCCTCGGCCTGCTCGACGTGACGACGGTCCGCGGCGAGGGCGCCCGGTGCGTCGGCGACGTGCTCGCCGACATCGACCCGAACCTGGGCCTGCCCCAGCTCACCGGGTTCGAGAACCACCAGGGGGTCACGCACCTCGGCCCGACCGCCCGCCCCTTCGCCCGGACCGTCTTCGGCAACGGCAACGGAACGGGCGACGGCACCGAGGGCGCGTACAACGACACCGTCTTCGGCACGTACATGCACGGCCCGGTCATGGCGCGGAACCCGCAGATCGCGGACCTGATGCTGAAGCTGGCGCTGGACGTGAACGCGCTGCCGCCGACGGACGACCGCTGGTACGAGGCGCTGCGCGGCGAGCGCATCGCGGCGGCCACGCAGCCGTCCTGACGGTCCGTGGCGTCCCGGTCCGTACATCTTTCGTACGACCGTACGTTGTCCACTGTGCGGACATCCGGTTCGGCCCCGCCACCCTGCACCGATAGGGTGGCGGGGATCCAGCCGGACGACGTGGTCCGGGAGTCGGCCCACGTTGCAAAGGTTTTTGGGCTATGCGCATTGGTGTGCTCACCTCCGGCGGAGACTGCCCCGGTCTGAACGCCGTCATCCGGTCCGTCGTGCACCGCGCGGTCGTCGACCACGGTGACGAGGTCATCGGCTTCCACGACGGCTGGCGCGGCCTGCTGGAGTGCGACTACCGCAAGCTGGACCTCGACTCGGTGGCGGGCATACTCGCCCGCGGCGGCACCATGCTGGGCTCCTCCCGGGTCCAGCCGGCGCACCTCGTCGACGGCGTGGAGCGCGCCCGGGGCCACGTCGCGGACCTCGGCATCGACGCGATCATCCCGATCGGCGGCGAGGGCACGCTCAAGGCGGCGAACCTGCTCTCCCAGGCGGGGCTGCCGATCGTCGGCGTGCCGAAGACCATCGACAACGACATCGCCTCGACCGACGTCACCTTCGGCTTCGACACCGCCGTCACCGTGGCCACCGAGGCCCTGGACCGGCTGAAGACCACCGCCGAGTCCCACCAGCGGGTGCTCATCGTCGAGGTCATGGGCCGGCACACCGGCTGGATCGCCCTGCACTCCGGCATGGCGGCCGGCGCGCACGCGATCGTCGTGCCCGAGCGGCCCTTCGACATCGACGAGCTGACCGCCCGGGTCGGCGCCCGCTTCGAGGACGGCAAGCGCTTCGCGATCGTGGTGGTCGCCGAGGGCGCCAAGCCGCGCGAGGGCTCGATGGACTTCAAGACCGCCGGCACCGACATCTACGGCCACGAGCGCTTCACCGGCGTGGCCAACCAGCTCTCGGCGGAGCTGGAGCGGCGGCTCGGCAAGGAGGCCCGCCCGGTCATCCTCGGCCACGTCCAGCGCGGCGGCACCCCGACCGCGTACGACCGCGTCCTCGCCACCCGCTTCGGCTGGCACGCGGTGGAGGCGGCGCACCGCGGCGCCTTCGGGATGCTCACCGCGCTGCGCGGCACGGACATCGAGCTGGTGCCGCTCGCGGAGGCCGTGGAGACCCTGAAGACCGTCCCGGCGGACCGCTACGCGGAGGCGGAGACGGTGCTCTGAGGCCCCGGCCCCGCCCTGGCCGCACCCCGGCCACGCCAGGAACCGCCCCCGGTCGCAGTCGCGGCCGGGGGCGGTTCTAGTCTGGTGCGGACAACAAGCGCGAATCGGGCTCCAGGAGTAGAAAAATGGATCACAGCGGGCACGGCATGACCATGGATCTGCCGCCGTTCACGCTGGGGCGGGCCCTGGAGTTCTCTCCCGACCTGTTCTTCCTGATCGGCTGTCTCGCCGGGCTCGGCCTGTACGGCTGGGGCGTGGCTCGGCTGCGGAGGCGCGGGGACGCGTGGCCGGTGAGCCGGACGGTGTTCTTCGCGGTGGGCGTGCTGTCCATCGCCCTGGTGATGTGCACCAAGCTCAACGACTACGGCATGGTCATGTTCAGCGTGCACATGGTGCAGCACATGGTGATCTCGATGCTGTCTCCGATCCTGCTGCTGCTCGGCGCGCCGGTGACGCTGGCGCTGCGGGCGCTGCCGGTGGCGGGGCGGGGCTCCACGGGCCCGCGCGAGCTGTTGCTGAAGCTGCTGCACAGCCGGTACATGCGGATCATCACGCACCCGGCGTTCACGATCTCGATGTTCATCGCGAGCCTGTACGGGCTCTACTTCACGCCGCTGTTCGACACGCTGATGGGCTCCAAGGCGGGCCACGTCGGGATGATGGTCCACTTCCTCATGGTGGGCCTGGTGTTCTTCTGGCCGATCATGGGCGTGGACCCGGGTCCGCACCGGCCGGGGTACGTGATGCGGATGCTGGAGCTGTTCGCGGGGATGCCGTTCCACGCGTTCTTCGGCATCGCGATGATGATGGCGACCGAGCCGCTGGTCGAGGTGTACAGCAACCCGCCGGCCTCGCTCGGGATCGACGCGCTCGCCGACCAGAACGCGGCGGGCGGCATCGCCTGGGCGTTCAGCGAGATCCCGTCGGTGCTGGTGCTGATCGCGCTGGTCTACCAGTGGTACCACTCCGAGCAGCGGCAGGCGGTCCGCAAGGACCGGGCCGCGGACCGGGACGGCGACAAGGAGCTGGAGGCGTACAACGCCTATCTGGCCTCCCTCCAGGGGCGCGGCTCGCGCTAGCGGCGGCCCCGTAGCACGGTTTCGGCCGTCGCGCAGGGCTGGCGCCCGGCCCGTCCCAGGAGTCACGATGGCTTCGAGGAGGGCTGAGCGATGATGTCCGGTCCCACGAAGACGATGGCGGCGGTCACCGCCGTCACGCTGGTGCTCACCACCGCGTACACGGTGGCCCTCGGCAGCAGCGGCTGGCTCTGGTTCTGCTGGGTGCTGCTGGGTGTGACGACGGTCGGGATGGCCGCCGCGGACAGCGGCGAGAGCGCGGTGCGCCGCCCGCGACCACGCCCTCGACCACAGCCCTGAACCACGGCTCGCAGGATTCGTCCGCCGATGTGACGGGGGTTGCCGGTGTTCTACCACGTCCTCAAGTACGTGCTCCTCGGTCCGCTCCTCAAGCTGCTCTTCCGGCCCCGGGTGGAGGGCCTGGAACACGTCCCGGAGGAGGGCGCGGCGATCGTCGCGGGCAATCACCTGTCCTTCTCGGACCACTTCCTGATGCCGGTGGTGCTGGACCGCCGGATCACCTTCCTGGCCAAGCAGGAGTACTTCACGGGCCCGGGGCTGCGGGGCCGGCTGACGGCCGCGTTCTTCCGCGCCGCGGGGCAGATCCCGGTGGACCGCTCCGGCAAGGAGGCGGGGCGGGCGGCGATCCGGGAGGGGCTCGGGGTGCTGGCCCGGGGCGAGCTGCTCGGCATCTATCCGGAGGGCACCCGCTCGCACGACGGGCGGCTGTACAAGGGCAAGGTCGGGGTGGCCGTGATGGCGCTGACCGCCGGGGTGCCGGTGGTGCCCTGCGCGATGGTCGGCACCTTCGAGATCCAGCCGCCGGGGCGGGTGCTGCCGCGGATCCGGCGGGTCACCATCCGGTTCGGCGAGCCGCTGGACTTCTCCCGGCACGCGGGGCTCGAAGGGCGGCGGGAGGTGGTGCGGGCGGTGACCGACGAGATCATGTCCGCGATCCTCGCGCTCTCCGGGCAGGAGTACGTGGACGCGTACGCGGCGGACGTGAAGGCGGCGGGCGGCACGACCGGCACGGACGGGGAGCCCCGGGAGTTCCCGCGCGGCTGACGCCCACAGCGGATCCGCGCACGGCGAAAGCGGCTGGGCGGACCGCCCGGCGGGCCGTAGCGTCCCCGGCATGACGATCAAGGGGAACGCGTTCGTACTGGGAGCGACGGGGCAGATCGGGCGGGCGGCCGTCCGGGCGCTCGTCGCGGACGGCTGGGAGGTGACGGCCGCCTCGCGCCGCGGCGGCCGGGACGAGGGGTGGCCGGCGGAGGTGCGGTCGGTGGCGGTGGACCGTACCGAGGAGGGGGCGCTGGCGGCGGCGCTCGGCGCGGGCACCGACGTGCTGGTGGACGTGGTGGCGTACGACGCCGGGCACGGGCGGCAGCTGACGGGGCTCGCCGGCCGGATCGGCTCGGCGGTGGTGATCTCCAGCGCGGCCGTCTACCAGGACGCCCAGGGCCGCGGCTTCGACACGCAGGACGAGCCGGACGGCTTCCCGGACTATCCGCTGCCGGTCCCGGAGACGCTGGGGACGGTCGCGCCGGGCGACACCACGTACAGCACCCGCAAGGTGGCGCTGGAGCGGGAGCTGCTGGCGGCGGGCGACGCGCTGCCGACCACCCTGCTGCGGGCGGCGGCCGTGCACGGCCCGTACAGCCCGGGGCCGCGCGAGCTGTGGTTCGTGAAGCGGGCCCTGGACGGGCGGCCGGTGCGGATCCTGGCGGAGGGCGGGCGTTCGGTCTTCCATCCGGCGCACGTGGACAACATCGCGGAGCTGGTCCGGCTGGCCGCCGCGCGGCCGGGGAGCCGGGTGCTCAACGCGGCCGACCCCGAGGCGCCGACGGTGGCCGAGATCGGGGCGGCGATCGACGCGGCGATGGGCGTGCGCAGCGAGACGGTGCTGTTCGAGGGGCCGCCCGCCAAGGCGGACATGGTCGGCTACACGCCGTGGACGACGCCCCGCCCGATGGTCTGCGCCATGGCGGCGGCGGAGCGGGAGCTGGGGTACCGGCCGGTGACGGGGTACGCGGCGTCGCTGCCCGGCACGATCGAGTTCCTGGCCGCCGCGGTGGCGGGGCGGGACTGGCGGGAGGTGTTCCCGGGGCTGGCGCGGTACGGGGTGGACTTCTTCGACTACGCGGCGGAGGACGCCTGGCTGGCCGCGCGCTGACACGCGGAGGGGCGGCCACCGTGAGGGTGACCGCCCCTGCGTGTTACGGGGTGGTGCGGGTGTTACGGCTGGGGCGTGGCGTGCGGCTCGCAGGTCACGTCCTGGCTGTCGACCTTGCCCGTGAGCAGGTAGGTCTCCACCTTCGGGTTGATGCAGGAGTTCACCAGGTTGGTGACGCCGTGCGAACCGGCGTTCTTCTCGGTGATCAGACGCGAACCCTTGAAGCGCTTGTGCAGCTCGACCGCGCCGGCGTACGGCGTGGCCGCGTCACGCTCGGACTGGACGATGAGCACCGGCGGCAGGCCCTTGCCGGTCTTGACCTGGGTCGGCTGCTGACGCGGGCCGGACCAGGTGGCGCAGGGCAGGTTCATCCAGGCGTTGGCCCAGGTCATGAACGGGTTCGTCTCGTGGAGCCGGGAGTTGTCCCGGTCCCACTTCTTCCAGCTCGTCGGCCAGGGGGCGTCGGCGCACTCGACGGCCGTGTAGACCGCGTTGCCGTTCTCCGAGGCGATGTTGCCGGCGGTGTCCGTGAGGTCCGCGGCGGCACCGTCGATGAGCGGCTGCGGGTCGCCCTGCGCGTAGGCGCTCCACGCCTCCGCGACCGGGACCCACGAGGAGTCGTAGTACGGGGCGCTCTGGAAGAAGTTGATGAGCTCGGCCGGACCGACCTTGCCGCCGAGCGGGGCCTTCTTGGCGGCGGCGCGCAGGGTCACCCACTGCTGCTGGACCTCGGCGAGGGTCTTGCCGAGGTGGTACGTGTCGTCGTGCTGGGCGACCCAGGTCATCCAGTCCTTGAGACGTCCCTCGAAGGCGATGTCCTGCTCCAGGTTGGCCTGGTACCAGATGTTGCTCTTCGCCGGGTTGACCACGCTGTCGACGACCATGCGGCGGACGTGGTCCGGGTACAGGGTGCCGTAGACCGCGCCGAGGTAGGTGCCGTAGGAGACGCCGACGAAGTTGAGCTTCTTCTCGCCGAGCGCGGCCCGGATGACGTCCAGGTCACGGACCGTGTTGCGGGTGGTCATGTAGGGCAGCATGTCGCCGCTCTTCTCGGCGCAGCCCTTGGCGTAGGCGGCGGCCAGCTTGCGCTGGGCCAGCTTGTCCGCCTCGCTGTCCGGGACCGGGTCGAGCTTGGGGCCCTTGACGAAGTCGGTCGGGTCGACGCAGGAGATCGGCGCCGAGTGGCCGACGCCGCGCGGGTCGAAGCCCACGAAGTCGTACGCCTTGGCGGTGTTCGCCCAGATCTTGTTGTTCGTGGTGACGCGGCGCGGGAAGCGCAGGCCGGAGCCGCCGGGGCCGCCCGGGTTGTAGACCAGGGCGCCCTGTCGCTCGGCCGGGGTGCCGGTGGCGCCGATGCGGTCCACGGCGATCTTGATCTTCTTGCCGTCGGGCCGCGCGTAGTCGACCGGGACGGTGACCCAGCCGCACTTGATGGGCTTCTCCAGCCCCCAGTCGGCCGGACAGTCCTGCCAGTCGATGCCCGCCTTCGCGGCGCGGGCGGCGGCGATGGTCGCGCCGCGCGCCTCGTCGTCGCGGTCGTGACGGCTCTGCGCGCCGGCCGTCGGCGCGGCCAGCGCGCCGACTATGAGCGTCGCGGTCATCAGAGTGCCGGCGGAGCCGAGCACTGCGGTACGTCTCAAGTGGTTCCTCCCCCTCGGTGGGCGCCGCCCCCGTGGCAGCGCCGTGGTGGGCTGTCCGGGGGATCCTTTCGTCCTTGGGGCCTCCGGTAAAAGGGCGTACACGTGTTTCTTTGCCGAACCAATAACCGGAGAGCGGTGTACCGCTGAGCGGAACTCACCCGGAGTTCACCCGGCCGCGCCCCCCGGCGCGAGCAGCGCGAGCCCTTCGTCCAGGGCCCGCCGCAGCGCGAGCGCGTCGGGCGCGACGGCGGTGACCAGGGCCGCGGGTCCGGCGAGCGGCACGAGCACGGCGTGCTCGCCGAGCAGCCGGGCCTCGGGCGCCTTGCCCGTGCCGTCCGCGTCCGTGGCGAAATCCGGGTCGACCACGAGGAGTTGTCCGGTGGCCCGGTGGCCGCCGAGAACGGCGGGGCCGTCCCAGCCGTCGGGGGCGCCCGGCCCGTAGCGGAGCTCCTGGTCGAACAGCGGGCGCCCGGCGAGGCGCACGGTGAGGCGGGTGACCAGGGTGCCGGGGTGCTCGTCGTGCCGCCCCAGGATCTGCTCCTCGCGGAACACCAGCCGTGCCCCGGCGGCGAGTTCGACCGTGGTGCGCATCCGCAGCTCGGAGCCCTCGGCCGAGACGAGCTGCTCGGGCAGCCAGCGCAGCTCGGCGCCCGCGCCGACGGTGAGGGCGACGTCGTACGTGGCGGGGCCGCCGTCGGCGCCGGGCAGGGCGACGGTCGCGGCGGCGGAGTCGACCAGGAGCCGTGCCCCGTCCCGTACCTCCGTCTCCAGCAGGAGCCGGTCACCGCCGAGCGGGGCGCTCATGGCGCCGACGACGGTGACCCGGGTGTACGGGCCGGGGGCGCGGGTGCGGCGCAGCGCGAGCGGCCCGGAGCTCTCCAGGACGGGGAGCGAGCCGTCCGCGGCGGCGCTGATCCGGGCCGTGGCGCGCAGGCTCATGCGGTCCATGCGGCGAGCCGCTCGCGGACCCAGGAGGCGACGGGGGCGACGCCCTCGGCGGAGCGCAGGGACTGGAAGGCCACCGGCAGCTCGCCGCGCTGGGCGGCGGCGTCGCCGGCCATCCGCTCCAGGTCGGAGCCGACGTGCGGGGCGAGGTCGGTCTTGTTGACGACGAGCAGGTCGGCGGTGGTCACGCCGGGGCCGCCCTTGCGCGGGATGTCGTCGCCGCCGGCGACGTCGATGACGAAGATCTGGGCGTCGACGAGGCCGCGGGAGAAGGTGGCGGTGAGGTTGTCGCCGCCGGACTCGACCAGGATGAGGTCGAGCGGGCCGACGGTCTCCTCCAGCTCCTCGACGGCTTCGAGGTTGGCGGAGATGTCGTCGCGGATCGCGGTGTGCGGGCAGGCGCCGGTCTCGACGGCCTGGATCCGCTCGGGCGGCAGCACGGCCTCGCGGAGCAGGAACTCTGCGTCCTCGCGGGTGTAGATGTCGTTGGTGACGACGGCGAGGGAGAGGCTGTCGCGCAGTTCGCGGCAGAGCGCGGCGACGGTGGCGGTCTTGCCGGAGCCGACCGGGCCGCCGAGGCCGATGCGCAGGGCGCGTCGGGTGCCGTCCGGGCGGTGGGCGTCGGCGGAGACGGCGTGGATGTGGTCGTTGCCGTGGTCGAGGTGCATGGGCGGGCTCCTGTGGTGTGGGAGGCGAGGGGTGCGGGTGGGAGGCTCGGGCGCTTGGGGGCGCGGGCGCTTGGGGTGCTCGGGTCCTCGGGTGCTCGGTCTGCCGGTGGCGCGTGCGGGGTGCTCGGTGCGGCGGTCCGTTCAGGAGGCGAAGAGCCGGACCGGCCAGCCCGCGTGCTGTTCGGCGGTGAGGTCGAGCAGCGGCGCCGAGGCGGCCGGCAGCGCGTCCACGTCGCCCTGCCGGGCGGCGGCGGAGGCGCGGGCGGCGACCTCGTCCAGGTCGGGCGCGAGCCGGGCGAGGACGGCCGTGGCCTGGAAGGGGTCCAGGCCGAGCAGCCGCACCACGGCGGTGGCGGGGCCGCTGACCGTCTCGTAGCCGACGCAGTGCGCGGCGTCCTCGGGGTCGAGCCCGGCGGCGCGGGCCGCGGTGCCGAGCACGACCGGCTGGTGGGCGCCGCGCGGGAACGCGGCGGCCAGCCGGTCGAGTTCGGGCCCCGGCCAGGCCGCGCGGGCCGCCCGCATCATCTGCCGGCCGAGTCTGCGCGCGGTGGCGCGCAGGGCGGGCGAGGGGGTGCGGGCGTCGGCGGCCGCGTCGAGCTCGTACGGGTCGGCGCCGAGCGTCGCGGCGGCGGCCAGCGCGGCCGTGGTGAGGCCGGTGGTGTGCAGCCGGCCCCGGCAGAAGGTCTCCAGGTCGGCGGCGTCCTTGAGGCGGCCGGCCTTGACGGCCGCCTCGGCGCCGCCCGAGTGGGCGTGCCCGCCGGCGGGGAAACGCCCGTCGGCGAGCACGAGAAGTGCGGATCTCATGGGGGTGGTGGGCCCGTCAGAAGAGGAAGTAACGCTGGGCCATGGGCAGTTCGGCGGCGGGGGCCGGTTCGACCGGATCGCCGTCGATGGTCACCGAGAAGGTGTCGGCGTCGACCTCGACGCGGGGCAGGGCGTCGTTCTCCCGCATGTCGGCCTTGGTCACCCGGCGGGTGGAGCCGATCGCGGTGAACTCCTTGTTCAGGCCCAGGCGTTGCGGCAGGTCGTCCTCGATCGCCGCCTCGGCGACGAAGTTGACCGAACCGGCCGCGGCGGCCCGGCCCAGGGAGCCGAACATCGGCCGCGGCAGCACCGGCTGGGGCGTCGGGATGGAGGCGTTGGCGTCGCCCATCTGCGCGTACGCGATCTGCCCGCCCTTGATCACGACGAGCGGCTTGACGCCGAAGAAGGCGGGCTCCCACAGCACCAGGTCGGCCAGCTTGCCCGGCTCGACGGAGCCGATGAGGTGGCCCATGCCCTGCGCGACGGCCGGGTTGATCGTGTACTTGGCGACATAGCGCCGGGCCCGGTGGTTGTCGGCGTCCCCGTCGCCGGGGAGCGCGCCGCGCCGCTTCTTCATCACGTGGGCGGTCTGCCAGGTCCGCATGATCACCTCGCCGATCCGGCCCATGGCCTGGGAGTCGGAGGAGATGATCGAGATGGCGCCGAGGTCGTGCAGGACGTCCTCGGCGGCGATCGTCGAGGGCCGGATCCGGGACTCGGCGAAGGCGAGGTCCTCGGGGACGGCCGGGTTGAGGTGGTGGCAGACCATCAGCATGTCGAGGTGTTCCTCGATGGTGTTGACGGTGTGCGGCCGGGTCGGGTTGGTCGAGCTGGGCAGCACGTGCGGCTCGGAGACCACGGTGATGATGTCCGGCGCGTGCCCGCCGCCCGCGCCCTCGGTGTGGTACGCGTGGATGGTGCGCCCGCCGATCGCGGCGAGGGTGTCGCCGACGAATCCGGCCTCGTTGAGGGTGTCGGTGTGGATGGCCAGCTGCGCGCCGGTCTCCTCGCAGACGCTCAGGCAGGCGTCGATGACGGCGGGGGTGGCCCCCCAGTCCTCGTGGATCTTGAACCCGAGGGCGCCGCCGCGCAGTTGGGAGTGCATGGCGTCCCGGGACATCGTGTTGCCCTTGCCGAGCAGGCCGATGTTGACGGGGAAGGTGTCCAGGGCCTCGAACATCCGGGCCATGTGCCAGGGGCCGGGGGTGATCGTGGTGGCCTTGGTGCCCTCGGCCGGTCCGGTGCCGCCGCCGACGAGGGTGGTGACGCCGGTGGCCAGGGCCTGCTCGACGACGGTCGGCGAGATGAAGTGGACGTGGGTGTCCACGGCTCCGGCGGTGAGGATCCGCCCGTTGCCGACGATCACCTCGGTCTCGGGGCCGATGACCAGGTCGGGGTGGACCCCGTCCATGGTGTCGGGGTTGCCGGCCTTGCCGAGGGCGGTGATCCGGCCGTCGCGGATGCCGATGTCGGCCTTGACGATGCCCCAGTGGTCGATGACCACGACACCGGTGATCACCGTGTCGGGGGCGCCTTCGGCGCGGGTGGTCCGGGACTGGCCCATCGACTCGCGGATGACCTTGCCACCGCCGAACACGGCTTCCTCGCCGGCCCGTCCGGGGCCGCCGGAGCGGTCCTCCTCGATCTCGACGAGCAGGTCGGTGTCGGCGAGCCGGATGCGGTCGCCGGTGGTGGGGCCGAACAGGTCGGCGTAGACGGCGCGGTGCAGCTCAGGCACGGTCGCCTCCGTTCGGCTCGATGGGGGCGGCGCCGTCGGTGACGGCGGCGGTGGTGGTGGGGTCGAGCGGGCCGGCGGTCTCGCCGCGCAGCCCGGGGACGATCCGGCGGCCGGCGATCGGCACCAGTTCGACCTCGACGCGGATGCCGGGCTCGAAGCGCACGGCGGTGCCCGCGGCGATGTTCAGCCGCAGCCCGCGGGCGGCCGCGCGGTCGAAGTCCAGACCGGGGTTGGCCTCGGCGAAGTGGTAGTGCGAGCCGACCTGCACGGGCCGGTCGGCCGCGTTGAGGACGGTGAGGCGGCTGGTCGGGCGGCCCTCGTTGAGGACCACGGGCCCGTCCGCGTAAAGGATCTCTCCGGGAATCATCGGTCGCGCCCCTCAGATGATCGGCTCGTGGACGGTCACCAGCTTGGTGCCGTCCGGGAACGTGGCCTCGACCTGGACGTCGTGGATCATCTCGGGGATGCCGTCCATGACCTCCTGCCGGGTGAGCACCTTGCGTCCGGAGGCCATGAGTTCGGCCACGGTGCGCCCGTCGCGGGCGCCCTCCAGGACGTGCGAGGTGATGAGTGCGACGGCTTCGGGATGATTGAGCAGGACGCCACGCGCCCGGCGCTTCTCGGCCACGTCCGCCGCGACATGGATCAGCAGCCGTTCCTGCTCATGGGGGCTGAGTTGCACGCTTCCACCTCACTGTCGACCACCGGGAGGGCTCCCGGACGCAGGGACCCTAGCGATCTTCAACACTCTGTTGACGACGGGGGAAGGGCCTCCGGGCCAGAGATTGCACGTTAGGGCGGAAGTTTTTCCTGCTCGTTAACTAAGCCTTTGCGCCACCATGGAGTTCAGCCCTCGGGAGTACCGGAGCGAAACATCTCGGCCAGCGGCGCGGGGGCCTTCGGGTGGAAGAGGACGTCCCGCGCCTCGGCGGACTCCCGGGCCTTCTCCTCGGCCCGGTCGAACATCTCCCGCTCGTAGGCGGCGACGGCGGTACGGGGGTCCCCGGGGCGCTCCAGCAGATGGCGGGCGAGCTCGGCGGCGTCGAACAGGGCGAGGTTCGCGCCCTCCCCGGCGAAGGGGGACATCAGGTGCGCCGCGTCTCCCAGGAGGGTGACGCCGGGCCGGGTCTCCCAGCGCAGCCCGGCGGGCAGGGCGTGGATGCGGCGCGGGGTGAGCGGGCCGTCCGCGTCGGCGACCAGCCGCCGCAGGGCGGGGTCCCAGTCGGCGAAGTGCGCCAGGACGGACCGCTTGGCGGCCGGGGTGTCGGCGAAGTCGAGGGTGTCCAGCCACCCCTCCCCGGCCCGCAGCGCCACGTACAGGTGGAGGCTGCCGTCGGTCTCGCGGTGCCCGAGGAAGCCCTTGCCGTCGCCGAGCGCGAAGAACATCCCGCCGCCGACGAGGGCCGCCGCCTCGGGGTGGCGGGCGTCGGCGTCGCGCAGGTCGAGCTCGACGAAGGAGATGCCCGTGTAGGCGGGGCTCGCGTCGGTGACCAGCGGCCGGATCCGGGACCAGGCCCCGTCGGCGCCGACGAGCAGGTCGGTGGTGAGGACCCGCCCGTCGGCGAGGGCGACCTCGTGGCGGCCGTCGCCGAGCGGGCGGGCACCGGAGACCTTGGCGCCCCAGCGCACCACGCCCTCCGGGAGCGAGGAGAGCAGCAGCTCGCGCAGGTCGCCCCGGTCGATCTCGGGCCGGCCGCCGGGGGCGCCGCCGTCGCTCTCCTCGTGGACCGGGACGGCGTGCCGGTCCAGCACGCGCAGGGCCTCGCCGCCCGGGTGCACCTTGGCCAGGAACGCCTCGTGCAGCCCGGCGGCGCGCAGGGCCGCCTGGCCGGTGTCGTGGTGGATGTCCAGCATCCCGCCCTGGGTGCGGGCGGCGGCGGAGGCTTCGAGGTCGAGGACGGCGGCGGCGACGCCGTGCGCGGAGAGGATCCGGGCGAGGGTGACGCCGCCGAGGCCGCCGCCGGCGATGACGAGGGGGAGGTGGGTGGTGTCCATGCTCCCAACGTAACGAACATGTTCGTCACGAACAAGTTCGTCACCGCTTCCCTCGCCTCCCCCAGGCCGCTCAGGCGGCGCCCGGGTGGGTCACGAGGATGCCGTTGAGCAGCACCTCCACCCGCCAGCGGCGGCGCTCGGCGGGGGTCCCGGAGAGGAGTTCGGCGGCCTGGGCGCGCACGCGCGGATGCGTGTCGGGCGCGGCCTCCGCGACGGCCCGGCGCAGCCGGTCCCAGTCGCGGGCGGCGTCCGCGTCCTCGCCGCGCGCGGAGTGCTCGGCCGCGGCGGCCGTCGAGCTCTGCAGCAGGATGTCGACGCCCCAGGCGGCCTGGAGCGCGGGGACGCCGCCCTCGCCGAGCAGGGCGAGCAGGGTGTCGAGCAGGCCGAGGTAGTGCGGGCCGGAGGGGCGGGCGACCAGCGCCGACTGGGCGAGCGCCGGGTTGGCGAACAGGATCTCCTCGTACCCGGCGAGCACCGCGTCGAGCCGGGTCCGCCAGGGGACGGCCGCGTCGCCGACGCCCAGGTCGGCGCGGCCGAGCAGCCGGTCCAGGATGGCGGCGTGCAGCTCGCCGGTGTTGGCGACGTACACGTAGAGGGAGGCGGGCCCGGTGTCCAGGGCCTGGGCCAGCCGGCGCATCGTGACGCGGCGCAGCCCCTCCTCCTCCATCAGCGCCACGGCGGTGTCGACGATGCCCTCCCGGGTCAGGGCGGGCTTGGCGGGCCGCTCGCGGCGGCTGCGTGGAGTGGGCATGGGGCCAGTCTAGGGCGCGATCCGAACACGTTCGATACGAACACGTTCGACGCGAAGGACCTGAGGGACTGCCCGCCCCCGTAAGCCTCCGTCTCGGAAGCCTCCCTCTCGGAAGCCCCCCTCTCGGAAGCCTCCGTCCCGGCGCCCCGCTCAGCCCCGGAAGCCCGGAGCCCCCGGCTCGCGGTGGTGTGCGGCGAGGCCGAAGCGGCCCTGTTCACCCGGAGCGGACGCGAAGGGCTCGACGTGGGAGACCGCGCTGACCGCCGGCTCCTCGGCCGGCTGCCGGACCGCCTCCAGAAGCTCCAGGTCAGCGGCGGAGACCAGGGCCACCAGCGGCTTTCCGTGGCGGGTGACGACCACGCGCTCGTCGCCGTAGACGACACGGTTGATCAGATCGGCGAGCTCTGCGCGCGCTTGCGTCACCGGAATCTCGTAGGCCATGCTCCTCATCTTACGGCCTGTACGTCCTGTACATTTTTTACAGACAGAGGAGTACGCCATGCACGAGGCCCGCCACGTCCTTCCCGAGTTCACCGAGCGCACCGGCTACGGCACCCGCACCCTCGACCCCTACTCCAAGCTGCTGGAGGGCCGCATCGTCCTCCTCGGCACCCCGATCGACGAGATCTCCGCCAACGACGTCATCGCCCAGCTGCTCCACCTCGAATACGCGGCCCCCGAGCAGCCGGTCTCCCTCTACCTGAACTCCCCCGGCGGTTCGGTCAGCGCCATGACCGCGGTGTACGACACGATGCGGGCGCTCGCCTGCGAGGTGGAGACCACCTGCCTCGGCCAGGCCGTCGGACCCGCCGCCGTCCTGCTCGCGGCCGGCACCCCCGGGCGCCGGCTGGCCCTGCCGGGCGCCCGGATCGTCCTCCAGGAGCCCGCCCTGGAGGAGCCGTTGCGGGGGCAGCCCAGCGATCTGGACATCCACGCGCGGGAACTGCTGCGCCAGCGCGAGCTGATGGCCGGCCTGCTGGCCGGGCACACCGGCCGGACCCGCGCCGAGGCCGCCGCCGACCTGGACCGGACCACCGTCCTGGACGCCCCGGCCGCCCTCGCGTACGGCCTGGTGGACCACGTGGTGGAGCGCCGGGCGCGGACCGCCGGCACCGGGAGGGGGTGAGCCCGGCATGACCCCGGAGCCGCCGCTGCCCGCGCTCACCCGCGCCGAGGGCGAGTTCGTGGACGCCTACCTCGAAGTCCTGGACCTCCTGGGGCGGATCAATCCATCCAGATCCACGCATACCTATGGGGCGCTGCGCGCGGCCCAGGCCCTGGTCGGGCGCGCGACGGCGCTCCGCGACGCCCTGACGCTCATGCATACGCGGGGCGAGAGCGAGGTCCACGCGGACACATTGGCGCGTGCGCTACGGGTGTTGGACGGAGAGCGACGGTCCGGCCGGGTCATCGTCCCCGGGGAGTCCGCGAGTTGACACTCCCGCGTGTCGTGTCGAGGGCCGGCCGGGGTACGGCGACCGCAGAAAACCTCCCCCGTTCGGCGTAGTGGACACCTCGGCATGGAGCGGACGCGAGTTGCGCAGCGGGAGTACACATCTGGCGGAATCGGGCGTTCCATCGCAGGTGCGGGCCTCATCGCCGAAACGTCGGAAGATCCAGAAACCCGACTGTCCACCCGTACGGCTCAGTCGTGAGGAGCCTCACATATCGCCGTTTCAGCTCGGATTTCGCCCGGTCCGTGGGTCAAGATCCTCGACGACGACAAGCCCCCGCCACCCACGGCGGGGCGGTCCGGGCGGACGCCGAGTCCTGCCGCCGTCCCGGACGCCTGGTCGACAGGAGTGGATCGGCAGGAGTGGAGGACCCGAGCAGTACGGGACGTTCGCGCAGTGTGCGGACGTTCCTTGGGGTGAAGCCGCAGCCGCGGCCGGGCATCTTCGCCTGCCCGAACCCGACAGGTCATCCTTCACAGGCGGCTGACGAAGGGTTGCGCATGACTGCGCAGATTCATGTCCCGTCCCTGCTGTCCCGGGCCGGAGCCGTCTCGGCTCTCACCCTCGCCGCCGTCGGCGGCACGCTGCTCGCCCCAGGAGCGGCGCCGGAGGCCCAGGCCGCGACGAACTACGCCACCAAGGCGTTGGACGTCGCCGCCTCGAAGAAGGGATCGCCTTACCGGTACGGAGCCTCGGGACCGAGCCGTTTCGACTGCTCGGGGCTCACGGTCTACTCGTACAAGAAGGCGGGCAAGACGCTGCCCCGCACCGCGCAGCAGCAGTACAACAAGACCCGGCACATCGCCGCGTCGGGCCGCCAGAAGGGGGACCTGGTCTTCTTCCATTCCGGCGGAAGCGTGTACCACGTCGGAATCTACGCGGGTAACAACAAGATCTGGCACTCGCCGAAGACCGGCTCATGGGTGAAGCTCGACAAGATCTGGAGCTCGAAGATCTCCTACGGACGCGTCCGCTGACGCGCTGAACGCCGGCGCGGGAGGAGCGCCCGGTGGCGCCGCCGTCCCCTCCTCCCGCGCCCGGTCCCGCCCACCGGCCGCCTTCAGTCCTTCAGTCCGGCCGGCTGGCCGCCCGTCTGCCCGTCCGCCCGGCTTCAGGCCGCGTGCGCCGACGGCCAGGGCAGCCGGATCCACACCGTCTTGCCGCCCTCCTCGGTGGGAGTCACCGAGAGCCGCCCGCCCGCCTCCGCCGCGAGCGAGCGGATGATCACCAGGCCGCGCCCGTTGTCCTGCTGCACGGCGGCGGGCAGCCGCTGCGGCCAGCGCGGATGGCTGTCGGTCACCCCGATCCGCAACTGCTCGTCGCGCTCCAGGAGCACGTCCACCGTGAAGGTCGGCGACTGGCCGAAGGTGTGCTGGACCGCGTTGGTCGCCAGCTCCGAGACGATCAGCCGTACCGTGTCGGTGATGCCGTCGGCGTCGTCGAGCCCCCAGGACCCGAGCACCTCGACGACGTACCGCCGGGCGGTCGACACCGAGGCGGGATCGCTCGGCAGCGTCACGCTTGCTTCCTGATGGTCTGCCATGGCGACGCCGCCCCTTTCCCACCGGGCCGGACCCCGGTCTGCGCTGCGCGCCAGCCTGCCACCGATCGCGCGGCCCTGGGTGGCGATCCACCAAGATATGCGGATATCTGTCGCCCGATGCGGTGAACGGTGCGACGGGCGACCGGACAAGCACGTGTGACCGGCGCTCAGTCCCGGTCCCGCACCCCGTCCACGGCGCCCTCCGGCGCGGTCTCCAGGACGATGCCGACGGCCCGCTCGATCTGCGCGTCCGTCAGGTCCGCGCGGGCGGTCAGCCGGAGCCGGGAGATCCCGTCGGGGACCGAGGGCGGCCGGAAGCAGCCGACACCCAGCCCGCGTTCCCGGCAGTCCGCCGCCCAGGCCAGCGCCTGCTGCGGGCCCGGCGCCCGGACCGAGACCACCGCCGCGTCGGGCCGGGCGGCGGTCAGGCCGGCGCCGGTGAACAGCGCGTGCAGCCGGGCCGCCACCTCCCGGGCCCGGGCGGCCAGCTCCGGCTCGGCGGCGATCAGCCGCAGGCTCGCCAGGGCGCCGCCGACGGCCGCCGGGGCGAGACCGGTGTCGAAGATGAAGGTGCGGGCCGCGTTGACCAGGTGCTCGATCACCCGGGCCGGGCCGAGGACCGCGCCGCCCTGGCTGCCCAGCGACTTGGACAGGGTGAGCGTGGCGACGACGTCCGGGGCGCCCGCGAGGCCCGCCGCGTGGAGCGCGCCGCGCCCGCCCTCGCCGAGCACGCCGAAGCCGTGGGCGTCGTCGACGACCAGGCCCGCGCCGTGCGCCCGGCAGACCTCGGCGAGCGCGCCGAGCGGTGCCCGGTCGCCGTCCACGGAGAAGACGGAGTCGCTGACGACCAGCGCCGGGCGGCCCGGGTGGGCGCCCAGCGTCTTGGCGACGGCCTCCGGGTCGGCGTGCGGGACGACGGCCGTCTCGGCGCGCGCCAGGCGGCAGCCGTCCACGAGGGAGGCGTGGTTGGCGGCGTCCGAGACGATGAGGCCGTCCCGGACGGAGAGCGCGGTGAGCGCCGCCAGGTTCGCGGTGTAGCCGGAGGAGAAGACGAGGGCCGCCTCGAAGCCGCCGAACGCGGCGAGTTCGCGCTCCAGGGTCTCGTGCAGCCGGGTGGAGCCGGTGACGAGCCGGGAGCCGGTGGCGCCGGCGCCCCAGCGGCGGGCCGCCCCGGCCGCCGCCTCGGTGATCTCGGGCCGCCGGGTGAGGCCGAGGTAGTCGTTGCCCGCGAGGTCGAGGAGGCCGGACTCGGCGGCGCGGGGGCGCAGCGTGCGGACCAGCCCGGCCCGCGCGCGCTGCCGTGCGGCGGTGTCCGTCCAGTCGAAGGCGGCCTCGCGCGGGTCGCGTCCCCCGCGCGGCGCCGACGGGTGCTCGGGGTACGACGGCATGACGGATCCTTTTGTAGGCAGCGCACAGACCCTAACCCTCCCGGGCCGAGGTCAGGGTGTGGCCATACACACACCTCGATCGGGGTCGTTTGTTCACTTCCTCCTTGGCCGAGAGGTGTGCGGTAGGCCAGGATCAGCCCTTATGGACCTGCTGAACACGCTGGTGGAGAAGGGGCTGCGGCGCGAGTCGCCGACCCGTGAAGAAGCGCTCGCCGTCCTGGCGACCTCCGACGACGAGCTGCTCGATGTGGTGGCCGCCGCCGGGAAGGTGCGCCGGCAGTGGTTCGGGCGCCGGGTGAAGCTCAACTATCTGGTCAACCTGAAGTCCGGCCTGTGCCCCGAGGACTGCTCGTACTGTTCGCAGCGGCTCGGTTCGACGGCGGGCATCCTCAAGTACACGTGGCTGAAGCCCGACGAGGCGTCCGCGGCCGCGGCGGCCGGGGTCGCGGGCGGCGCGAAGCGGGTCTGCCTGGTGGCGAGCGGGCGCGGCCCGACGGACCGGGACGTCGAGCGGGTCGGCAGGACCATCGAGGCCATCAAGCAGGACAACGAGGGCGTGGAGGTCTGCGCCTGCCTGGGCCTGCTCTCCGACGGCCAGGCGGAGCGGCTGCGGGAGGCCGGCGCCGACGCGTACAACCACAACCTGAACACGTCCGAGGCGACGTACGGGGAGATCACCTCCACCCACACCTACGCGGACCGGGTGGACACCGTGCGGAAGGCGCACGGGGCGGGCCTCTCGGCCTGCTCGGGCCTGATCGCGGGCATGGGCGAGCTCGACGAGGACCTGGTCGACGTGGTGTTCGCGCTGCGCGAGCTGGACTCGGACTCGGTGCCGGTCAACTTCCTGATCCCCTTCGAGGGCACCCCGCTGGCCAAGGAGTGGAACCTCACCCCGCAGCGCTGCCTGCGGATCCTCGCGATGGTCCGGTTCGTCTGCCCGGACGTCGAGGTGCGGATCGCGGGCGGGCGCGAGGTGCACCTGCGCTCGATGCAGCCGCTGGCCCTGCACATCGCGAACTCGATCTTCCTGGGCGACTACCTGACCAGCGAGGGGCAGGCGGGCCAGGCCGATCTCGACATGATCGCGGACGCCGGTTTCGAGGTGGAGGGCGCGGGCACGACGACGCTCCCGGCGCACCGCGCGGACGCGGTGGCCGCGATGGCCGCCGCGGCGGGCGGCTGCGGTTCGCACGCGGAGGCCGGTGGCGGCGGCTGCGGTTCGCACGGGGCGGGCGGCGGCTGCGGGCCGTGCGGTGGCGGCGGTGCCGCCGTGGCGCAGGAGCCCGTCGCGGCCCCCAACGAGGCCAGGACCGACCTGGTGGCCGTGCGCCGCCGAGGCGCCGGAACGGACCTCGCGCCGAATGCGTAACGAGGAACTGCTGGCCCTGGACCGGGCCCACGTCTGGCATCCGTACGGCCCCATGCCGGGGCGCGTCGAGCCGCTGGTCGTGGACTCCGCGTCCGGGGTGCGGCTCCGGCTCGCCGAACCGGCCCAGGGGCGGGCCGAGCTGATCGACGGCATGTCCTCCTGGTGGTCGGCGATCCACGGCTACAACCACCCCGTCCTGAACGAGGCGGCGCGCGGCCAGCTCGACCGGATGAGCCACGTCATGTTCGGCGGGCTCACCCACGAGCCGGCCGTCCGGCTCGCCGCCCGGCTCGTCGAGATCACCCCCGAGCCGCTGCGGCACGTCTTCCTCAGCGACTCCGGCTCGGTCTCGGTCGAGGTCGCGGCCAAGATGTGCCTGCAGTACTGGCGTTCCGTCGGGCGCCCCGGCAAGCAGCGGCTGCTGACCTGGCGCGGCGGCTACCACGGCGACACCTGGCAGCCCATGTCGGTGTGCGACCCGCAGGGCGGGATGCACGAGCTGTGGTCCGGGGTGCTCCAGCGCCAGGTGTTCGTCGACGCGCCTCCCGAGGAGTACGAGGAGGGGTACGCGGAGCTGCTCCGCGAGGCGATCGCGCGGCACGCCGACGAGGTGGCCGCGGTGATCGTGGAGCCGGTGGTGCAGGGCGCGGGCGGGATGCGCTTCCACTCCCCCGCGTATCTGAAGGTCCTGCGCGAGGCGTGCGACGCGCACGGCGTGCTGCTCGTCTTCGACGAGATCGCGACCGGATTCGGGCGTACGGGGGAGCTGTTCGCCGCCGACCACGCGGGGGTCTCGCCCGACGTGATGTGCGTCGGCAAGGCGCTGACCGGCGGCTATCTGTCGATGGCCGCGACGCTCTGCACCAGCCGGGTCGCCGAGGGCATCTCGCGCGGCGAGGTGCCCGTGCTCGCGCACGGCCCCACCTTCATGGGCAACCCGCTGGCCTCCGCGGTCGCGCTCGCCTCCATCGACCTGCTGCTGTCCCAGGACTGGCGGGTCGAGGTCAAGCGCGTCGAGGCCGGGCTGCGCGAGGGGCTCGCGGAGGCGTCCGGCGTGCCGGGGGTCCGGGACGTGCGGGTGCTCGGCGCGATCGGCGTCGTCCAGCTCGACCACGAGGTCGACATGGCGGCGGCTACCCGCGCGGCGGTCCGCGCGGGGGTGTGGCTGCGCCCGTTCCGGGACCTGATCTACACGATGCCGCCGTTCGTGACGGGCGACGAGGACCTGTCCGCCATCGCCCGCGCGGTGACCGAGGCGGCCCGCGCGGGATGAACCGCGCGCGGGGCCCGGTCCGTCCGGCGCCCCGCTCCCCAGGCGGCGCGCGCGGGGCCCGCGCCGCCCGGTCCCCCGTCCCTGCGAACGCGCCCCGAGAAGCACGTGTGAGAGGACTCCCATGCCCGTCATCGTCGTCACCGGCACCGGCACCGAGATCGGCAAGACCGTCGTCACCGCCGCCCTCGCCGCCCTCGCCACCGCCGCCGGCCGTTCCGTCGCGGTCCTGAAGCCCGCGCAGACGGGTGTCGCGCCCGGCGAGGCGGGCGACGTCGCGGAGGTGCTGCGCCTGTCGGGCGCGGCGGCCGGGGCCGAACTCGCCCGGTTCCCGGAGCCGTTGGCGCCGGACACGGCGGCGCGCCGGGCGGGCCTCGCGCCGGTCGGCCCTGCCGAGGTCGCCGAGGCGGCCCGGAAGCTGGCGGAGGAGCACGACCTGGTGCTCGTGGAGGGCGCGGGCGGCCTGCTGGTGCGCTTCGACGAGGCGGGCGGGACGCTCGCCGACGCGGCCCGGCTGCTCGGCGCGCCGGTCCTGGTGGTCGTCCCGGCCGGCCTCGGCACCCTCAACTCGACCGCGCTGACGGCGGAGGCGCTGCGGGCGCGCGGGATCGAGCAGCTGGGCGTGGTGGTGGGCAGCTGGCCCGGGGAGCCGGACCTGGCGGCCCGCTGCAATCTGGCGGACCTGCCGGCGGTGGCGGGGGCCCCGCTGCTCGGGGCGGTCCCGGCGGGCGCGGGCGCGCTGGGCGCCGGGGAGTTCCGCGCGGCGGCGGCGGGCTGGCTGGCGCCCGCGCTGGGCGGGGAGTGGGACGCGGCCTCCTTCACGGCGGCGCACGCGGCGGAGCGCCCGGCGGCGCGGGAGACGGCGGCGCGGGAGACGGCGGCGCGGGCCGCGGGAGCCTGAGCCCGGCCCGTACACCAGCGCTCCGCCCCGTACATGAGCCATGAGCCATGAGCCCGTCCATGAGCCCGTACGCTGGCCGGTATGCGTGCGCGTGTGCAGGAGATCGTGTTCGACTGCGCCGATCCGGCCGGGCTCGTCCGGTTCTGGTCGGCGCTGCTCGGCGGGGCGCCCGTCGACCGGGGCCCCGACTGGTCGTACGTGGAGCCGCCGGGCTTCGCGCGGATCGCGTTCCAGCGGGTGCCGGAGGGCAAGGCGGCCAAGAACCGGCTCCATCTGGACGTGGCGGTGGCCGACCCGGTGGCGGCGGCCGAGGAGGTGCGGGTGCTGGGCGCGCGCCGCTCCGGCGGTCCGGTGACGGACGAACAGGGCACCTTCCAGGTGATGTTCGACCCCGAGGGCAACGAGTTCTGCTTCGTGACGGACTGACCCCGGGCCCGGATCAGGCTCCGGCCCGGAAGGTGCGCCGGTAGGCGGCCGGGGTGGTGCGCAGCGCCTCGTGGAAGCGGCGGCGCAGGTTCACCGCCGAGGAGAGGCCGACCCGGTGGGCGATGGTCTCGACCGGCAGGTCCGTCTCCTCCAGCAGCGCCCGGGTGGCCGCGAGCCGCCGGTCGAGCAGCCAGCGGGCGGGGCTGATGCCGAGCTGCTCGGTGAAGCGGCGGGTGAGCGTGCGGCTGGAGACCCGCGCGTAGGCCGCCATCTCCGCGACGCTGGTGGGCTGCGCGAGCCGGCCGCCGAGCCAGTCGAGGAGCGGGGCGAGCGAGTCGGCGAGCGGCCCGGAGGTGGGGAGTTCGGCGTACTGGAGCTGGCAGCCCTCGCGGTGCGGCGGCGTCACCATCCGGCGGGCGATCCGCATCGCGTGGGCGGCGCCGTGGTCGGTGCGCACCAGGTGCAGGCAGAGGTCCACGGCGGCGGCCGAGCCCGCGCTGGTGGCGACGTCGCCGTGGTCCACGTACAGCACGCCGGGGTCCACCCGTACCCGGGGGAAACGCGCGGCGAGTTCGGCGGCCCTGGCCCAGTGGGTGGCGGCGCGCCGCCCGTCGAGGAGTCCGGCGGCGGCGAGGACGAAGGCGCCGGAGCAGAGTCCCACGATCCGGGCGCCGCGCCGGTGCGCCCGGCGCAGCGCCTCGGACACCGGCTCGGGCACCTCGGCGTCGGCGGGCCGCTCCCGGCCGGGCACCAGCACGGTGTCCGCGTGCTCCAGCGCCTCCAGGCCCCGGGTGACCAGCAGGTCGTAGCCGGACTGGGTGCGGACCGGGCCGGGCCGCTCGGCGCAGAGTTCGAAGGCGTAGCGGGCGGGGAGCGCCTGGCCGTGGTCGCCGAAGACCTCGGCGGCGCAGGACAACGGGAAGGCGGAGTGCCCGTCCTGGAGCAGGGCCACCACCCGGTGCGGGGCGCGGGGCGGCGGCGACGGGCGGCCGGGGCGCGGCGACGGGCGGGCGGCGGTGGTCATGGCGCGAAAGTACCCCTTCATGTCGGCCGGGACACTGGGGCGGGCCCAGTGGTCCAGACCATGATCGGCGGGTGAGCATCGCACAGACCGTCTCCCCGTCCCCGCCGCCCGTCCGACTCCCTCTGTGGGACCGGCGGTTCACCCTCTACTTCACCGCCCGCACGGTCTCCCTCTTCGGCGACGCGATGATGCCGGTGGCCACCGCGCTCGCGGTCGGCGCGCTGTACGGGATCTCCGGGGTCGGCGTCGTCCTCGGCACCTGGACCGGGACCTTCGTCGTCCTGGTGCTGTTCGGCGGCGTGCTCGCGGACCGCTTCGGCGCGCGCCGCATGATGGTCGGCGCGGACCTGGCCCGGGTGCTGACCCAGGGCGTGCTGGCCGCCGCCTTCCTCACCGGGCGCCCGCCGTTCTGGCTGCTGGTGGCCATGGCGGCGCTGGCGGGCGCGGCGGTCGCGATGTTCCTGCCCGGGGCGAACGGGATGGTCCCGCTGGTCGCCGCCGAGCCGCAGCGGGCCAACGCGACCCTCAAGGTCGCCGACGCGCTGGCCCATCTGCTCGGCCCGGCGCTCGCGGGGCTGTTGGTCGTGTCGGCGGGCGCGGGCGCGGTGTACGCGATCGACGCGGGGAGCTTCCTGCTGAGCGCCCTGTGCCTGGCGCTGATCCGGTTCGCCCCGGCCGCCCCGGCGCCCGGGGGCGCGCCGCCCGCGCGCTCGCTGCGGCGCGAACTGCGCCAGGGCTGGCGGGAGTTCCGTTCCCGCACCTGGATGTGGGCGGTCATCCTGATCTGGGTCGCGTACGGCGTGCTGCTCTTCGGCCCACTGGTGCCGCTGAGTTCGGCGCTGATCGGCGCCCGGCTCGGCCCCGACGCGTACGGCCTGGCGGTCTCGTTCCTGGGCGGCGGCACGGTCCTCGGCGGGCTGCTGGCGCTGCGGCTGCGCCCGGCCCGGCCGCTGGCCGCCGGGGCGGCGGGTATGGCGCTGTACGCGGTGGTCCCGCTGTGCGTGGCGCTGGACACGGGGCTGCCGGCGCTGCTCGCGGGGCACGCCCTGGGCGGCGCCGGGCTGGCCTTCTGGTCGGTGATGTGGGCGACCAGCGTGCAGACCCACACACCGCCCGAGGTGCTCAACCGGGTCAGCGCGTACGAGCTGGGGGGCTCGGTCTCCGGGATCGCGCTCGGCCAGATCCTGGCGGGCCCGGCCGCCGCGCTGGCCCCGCCGGAGCGCCTGCTGCTGCTCTCGGCGGGCACCTGCCTGGCGGGCGTCGCCGCCCTCCTCGCCGTCCCCGCGATCCGGGGCCTGCGCCGGGCGGGCCCGGCCCCGGCGCAGGCCCCGGCGGACCCGAGCTGACCCGCCCCGCGCCGCCGCCCCCGCCCCGTACCCGTCCTGACCTGTGAAACCCGGTCGACGGGCGGGCCCGGGCGGTGGTGGGATGCGGGCCATGAACGATCTTCGGATACGGGCCGCGCTGGCGGCCGACCTCGACGCCGTGCTCGCCTTCTGGAAGACCGCGGCGGAGGGCACCAGCATCAGCGACGACCGCGCGGGTGTGGCGCGGCTGGTCGAGCGGGACCCCGGGGCGCTGCTCCTGGCCGAGCTGGACGGGGAGCTGGTGGGCACGGTGATCGCCGGTTTCGACGGCTGGCGCTGTCATCTCTACCGGCTCGCCGTGCACCCCGGGCGGCGCCGCCGGGGCATCGGCGGCGCGCTCCTCGCGGCGGCCGAGGAGCGTTTCGTACGGCTCGGCGGGCGGCGCGCGGACGCGATGGTGCTGGACCGCAACGAGCTCGGCCAGGCCGCGTGGCGGGCCGCCGCGTACGGCCCGCAGGAGCAGTGGACGCGCTGGGTGAAGCCGCTGGGAGCGACCGCCGGTCACTGAGCGCTGCCCACTTTTGCCGGTCCTTTACTATGGGTGGTCAGAAATCGATCACCTGATCAGCCACAGCGCCGCATGAGCACCGCCGCGGCGCCGTGGCAGCACCGCCCCCGCACTATCGAAAGGTGTGAGCGTCCGCCCATGGGCGAGCCTCCCAGTAGCCGTTCCCGAAGCCGACATCGCGCGGTCCTCCCTCCCCTGACTGATCATGGGACTCGTCGAGGGACGGAGGTGAACCGATGACCGAGGTACTGCTCCTCTTCGTGGCGCTGCTGCTCGCCCTCGCGTGCGGTGCCTTCGTCGCGGCCGAGTTCTCGCTGACCACCGTCCAGCGGAGCGATCTCGAAGCCGCCGCCGCGCGCGGCGAGCGGGGCGCCGCCGGCGCCCTCAAGGCCGTGAAGTCGCTGACCTTCCAGCTCTCCGGCGCCCAGCTCGGCATCACCGTGACCAACCTGGTCGTCGGCATGCTCTCCGAGCCCTCGATCTCCAAGCTGCTCCAGGGCCCGGTCGAGGCCCTCGGCCTCTCCCCCTCGGTCGCCTCCTCGGTGGCCCTGGTCCTCGGCACCGCGCTGTCGACCGTCGTCCTGATGGTCGTCGGCGAGCTGGTCCCCAAGAACTGGGCGATCTCCTCGCCGCTCGCGGTCGCCAAGGCGGTCGCCACCCCGCAGCGGATCTTCACCGCCGCGTTCAAGCCGCTGATCAGCCACCTCAACAACACCGCCAACCGCATCCTGCGCCGGATGGGCCTGGAGCCCACCGAGGAGCTGGCCTCGGCCCGCTCCCCGCAGGAGCTGGTGGCGCTGGCCCGCCACTCCGCCAAGGAGGGCGCGCTGGAGGCGGACACCGCCGAGCTCTTCGTCCGCACGCTCAACCTGGCCGAGCTCACGGCAGAGAACGTGATGACCCCGCGCGTCCAGGTGACCGCCCTGGAGGTGCAGGCCACCGCCGAGGACGTCGCCAACGCGACCCGCGCGACCGGGCTCAGCCGCTTCCCCGTCTACCGGGGCAGCCTGGACACGGTCGTCGGCATCGCCCACATCAAGGACGTCCTCGCCATACCGGCCGACGAGCGCCCGCGCCGCGGCATCGGCGAGCTGCTGCGCGAGCCGCTGCTGGTCCCCGAGAGCCTGACCGTGGACCGGCTGCTGGACCGCCTGTCCGGGAAGCAGACCATGGCCGTCGTCATCGACGAGTACGGCGGCACGGCCGGGGTCGCGACCCTGGAGGACATCGTCGAGGAGGTCGTCGGCGAGGTACGCGACGAGCACGACCCGCACGAGACCTCGGACCTGGCCCCGGCGGGCGAGGACGCCGACGGCCGCGCGCTGTGGTCGGCGGACGGCGCCGCCCGCACCGACCAGCTGGAGGCCATCGGCCTGCGGCTGCCGGAGGGCCCGTACGAGACGCTGGCCGGCGTGCTGGCCACCGAGCTCGGCCGGATCCCGGCCGTCGGGGACACCGTGGAGCTGGCCGGCTGGCGGCTCGACGTGCTGGACGCCTCCGGCCGGCGCGCCGCCCGCGTGCTGATGCACGCCCCGCTGCCCGGTGAGGACGCGGACACGAGCGAGGAGGCCGCCCGATGATCGCGGTCCAGCTGCTGATCGGCCTCGCGACCCTGGTCGTGAACGCCTTCTTCGTCGGCGCCGAGTTCGCCCTGATCTCCGTGCGCCGCAGTCAGATCGAGCCGCTCGCGGAGGCCGGCAACCGCCGGGCCCGCAGCGTCATCTGGGGCCTGGAGCACGTCTCGGCGCTGCTCGCGGCGGCCCAGCTCGGCATCACCCTGTGCACCCTGGTGCTGGGCATCGTGGCGGAGCCGGCCATCGCCCACCTCCTGGAGCCGGTCTTCGACGCCGTCGGCGTGCCGCACGGCCTGGTGCACCCGATCTCCTTCGTGATCGCGCTGTCGGTCGCCACCTACCTGCACATGCTGCTGGGCGAGATGGTCCCGAAGAACATCGCGCTGGCCGAGCCGGCCCGCTCCGCGCTGGTCCTCGGCCCGCCGCTGGTGACCGTGGCGCGGGCGCTGCGCCCGGTGATCTTCACGATCAACGCCTTCGCCAACACGATCCTGAAGCTGCTGCGGGTCGAGGCGAAGGACGAGGTCGCGGCCACCTTCTCGGACGACGAGCTGGCCCGGCTGGTCACCGACGCCGGGGACGCGGGGCTGCTCGACGACCGCGCCGCCGAGCGCCTGCACGACGCCCTGGAGCTGGGCCGCCGCCCGGTGCGGGACGTGGTGATGCCGGTGGGCGAGGTCGTGTACGCGCAGGCGGGCACGACCCCGGAGGAGCTGGAGGAGCTGTCCGCGCGGACCGGCTACTCCCGCTTCCCGGTGGTGGACCCGGCCCGCCGGATCCTCGGCTACCTGCACGTGAAGGACGCGCTGGACATCACCCCGCGCGACCAGCCGTTCCCGGTGTCGGCGCTGCGCCCGATCGCCCGGGTGCGGGCGGCGACGCCGCTGGACGACGTGCTGACGGCGATGCGGCGCAGCCGCACCCACCTCGCCGCGGTCGTCGACGAGGACGGCAGTCCGGCCGGTCTGGTGACGATGGAGGACGTGCTGCGCGAGCTGGTGGGCCGCCCCGCGGGGGGCTGACGCGCCACCCACCGCGCTCACGGCGGCGGAAGGGCCCGGGACTACTGTCGTCCCGGGCCCTTCCGGCGTCCGGGGCCTTTCCGGCGTCCCGCTGTCCCCGGCTCTTTCAGCGTCCGGGCCTAGAGCGCTGTCGCCGCCGCCCAGGCGGCCAGGAGGGTCCGGTCGCCGGTCGCCGTGAAGCGGGTGGTGTCGTCGGCCGCGTACCGGCCGTGGACGAGGAGCAGCAGGTCGGCGGCGGTGCCCGCGACGGCCGCCGTGGGCTCGCCCTCGGCGCCGCGCCGCCAGGCGAAGCCGCCGCCGCCCAGGGTGACCGTCCAGGCGGCGCCGGTGTCGGTCGCGGTCAGCCGCAGGCGCGCGCCGTCCCGCCCGAGCCGGGCGACCGGCTCGGCGACCCAGGCGTAGTACGGCAGGTTCTCCAGGAACTCCTCGACGCCGTCGGCGGCCGTGTCCGGGTCGGCGGGCGCGGGCACCCGGCCGAGGGCCAGCTCGGCGTCGGCCAGGTGGACGACGGCCTCGAAGAGCAGCCGGCGCGGGTGGAACCGCACGTGCGGATCGGCGCCGTACGACCACATCGGGGCGTCCGGGTCGGCCGCCCCGAGCGTCCGCAGGGCGGCCCCGGCGCCCTCGGCGAACCAGTCCGGGTAGTCCGCCGGGTCCTCGGGAAGCTCCGACGGCACGTCCTCGGGGCGGACCCGGGCGCCCGCGCGGGTCCGCACCAGGTGCTCCGTCCAGCGGTGGCCGGTGCCGTGGTGCCGGACCAGGTCGGCGAGGGTCCAGCCGGGGCAGGACGGCACGGGCGCGGCGAGGTCGGCGCCGCGGACGAGCGTGACGAAGCTCTCGGTGTACGCGGCGAGCAGCGCGCACCGGGCGGCGTGCGCGTCGCCCGGGAGGCCGAGCCGCGCCGGGGCCTTCAGAAGGCGCTCGCGGCGCGGTCCGGGCGACTGCCGCAGGGCTGCGTCGCGCAGCAGCCGGTCAAGGGTCCGGCGGTCGGCCGGGGACAGTCCGTCCAGCGGGCGCGCGGCGCCCGCCAGGCCCGGCCCCGCCCCGGGATCCCGCTCCGCGGCGAGCTCCGCGACGGCCTCGGCCAGCGCGTTCAGCAGCGCCTCGCTCATGGGGTTTCCCCTCCCAGGTCCTCCCGGTCCCCGCGGCCATACCGCGCGGTACGATCGCTGGGCCATGGAGATCAATGCCACGTACACCAGTCTCGTCGCCGTGGGCGACAGCTTCACCGAGGGTATGTCGGACCGGAAGCCCGACGGTTCCTACCGGGGGTGGGCCGACGTGCTGGCGGGCCGGCTGGCCTCCCGCGCCCCCGGTTTCCGCTACGCCAACCTGGCGGTGCGCGGCAAGCTGATCGGCCAGATCGTCGAGGAGCAGGTCGACACCGCGGCCTCGATGAAGGCCGACGTCGTCACCCTCGTCGGCGGGCTCAACGACACCCTGCGCCCGAAGTGCGACATGGGCCGGGTGCGCGGGCTGCTCGGCGAGGCCGTGGAGCGGCTCGCCCCGTCCTGCGGCCGGCTGGTCCTGATGCGCAGCCCCGGCCGCGAGGGTCCGGTGATGCAGCGTTTCCGGCCGCGCATGGAGGAGCTCTTCGCGTACGTGGACGAGCTCGCCGCCCGGCACGGCGCCCTGGTGGTGGACCTGTACGGGGCCCCGGCGCTGGGCGACCCGCGGCTGTGGGACGTGGACCGGCTGCACCTGACGGCCGAGGGGCACCGGCGGGTCGCGGAGGCGGTCTGGCAGACCCTGGGCCTGCCGCCCGAGGACGACTGGCGCGCCCCGCTGCCGCCCGAGGCGCCGCCCGGCTGGGCCGCCCGCCGGACCGCCGACGCCCGCTTCGCCAAGGAGCACCTGGTGCCGTGGATCGGGCGGCGGCTCACCGGCCGCTCCTCCGGGGACGGCCTCCCGCCCAAGCGCCCGGAGCTGCTGCCGTACGAGGGGCCGGCGGGCCGGCCGGAGTGACGCCCGTCTCGTAGCAAGCTCCAGCCGGGACCCTGGCGCCGACCTGCACAAACCGCCAGTAGAATCGGTGCACGTGACTGCTGTGACTGCGAAGCCCCGCATCCCCAACGTCCTGGCCGGCCGCTACGCCTCCGCGGAGCTCGCCGTCCTCTGGTCCCCCGAGCAGAAGGTGAAGCTGGAGCGCCGGCTGTGGCTGGCCGTGCTGCGTGCCCAGAAGGACCTCGGGATCGAGGTTCCGGACGAGGCCCTGGCCGACTACGAGCGCGTGGTCGACCAGGTCGACCTCGGCTCCATCGCCGAGCGCGAGAAGGTCACCCGGCACGACGTGAAGGCCCGCATCGAGGAGTTCAACGCCCTCGCCGGCCACGAGCACGTCCACAAGGGCATGACCTCCCGTGACCTCACGGAGAACGTCGAGCAGCTTCAGATCCGCCTCTCCCTGGAGCTCATGCGCGACCGCACCGTGGCCGTGCTGGCCCGGCTCGGCAAGCTCTCCGCCGAGTACGCGGAGCTGGTCATGGCGGGCCGCTCGCACAACGTCGCCGCCCAGGCCACCACCCTCGGCAAGCGCTTCGCGACCGCCGCCGACGAGCTGCTGGCCGCCTACGCGCGCCTGGAGGACCTGCTCGGCCGCTACCCGCTGCGCGGGATCAAGGGCCCGGTCGGCACCGCCCAGGACATGCTCGACCTGCTCGGCGGCGACGCCTCGAAGCTGGCCGACCTGGAGCGGCGGATCGCCGGGCACCTCGGCTTCGCGCACGCCTTCACCTCGGTCGGCCAGGTCTACCCGCGCTCGCTCGACTACGACGTGGTCACCACCCTGGTGCAACTGGCCGCCGCCCCGTCCTCGATCGCGAAGACGATCCGCCTGATGGCGGGCCACGAGCTGGTGACCGAGGGCTTCAAGCCCGGCCAGGTCGGCTCCTCGGCGATGCCGCACAAGATGAACACCCGCTCCTGCGAGCGCGTCAACGGCCTCATGGTCATCCTGCGCGGCTACGCGTCGATGACCGGCGAGCTGGCGGGCGACCAGTGGAACGAGGGCGACGTCTCCTGCTCGGTGGTGCGCCGGGTGGCCCTGCCGGACGCGTTCTTCGCCTTCGACGGCCTGCTGGAGACCTTCCTGACCGTCCTCGACGAGTTCGGCGCCTTCCCCGCGGTCATCGCCCGCGAGCTGGACCGCTACCTGCCGTTCCTCGCCACCACCAAGGTCCTCATGGGCGCCGTGCGCGCCGGGGTCGGCCGCGAGGTCGCCCACGAGGTCATCAAGGAGCACGCCGTCGCCTCCGCCCTCGCCATGCGCGAGCAGGGCGCCGAGCGCAACGAGCTGCTCGACAAGCTGGCCGCCGACGAGCGGATCCCGCTGGACCGGGCGGCGCTCGACGCGCTGATGGCCGACAAGCTGTCCTTCACCGGTGCCGCCGCCGACCAGGTCGCCACCGTCGTCTCCCGCATCGAGGAGATCGCCAAGCAGCACCCGGAGGCCGCCGGCTACACCCCCGGGTCGATCCTCTGACCGGAACCCCCCGGTTCTCCGCCGAGGAGCTCCAGGCCGCCCGCGACCGCGTCGTCCCCGACGTGGCCGCGGGCGGCCTTTCGGTGCTCCTGTGCGGGATCAACCCGGGGCTGATGACGGCCGCGACGGGCCACCACTTCGCCCGCCCCGGCAACCGCTTCTGGCCGGTGCTGCACCTGTCCGGCCTCACCCCGCGGCGGCTCGCCCCGGCGGAGCAGGACGAGCTCCTCGCGTACGGCCTCGGGATCACCAACGTGGTGGCGCGGGCGACCGCGCGGGCCGACGAACTGAGCGCCGAGGAGTACCGGGAGGGCGGCCGGATCCTCACGGAGAAGGTCGAGCGGCTCGCGCCGCGCTGGCTGGCGGTCGTCGGGGTCACCGCGTACCGCACGGCCTTCGGGGAGAAGAAGGCGGCGATCGGCCCGCAGGAGCGGACGATCGGCGCGACCCGGATCTGGGCGCTGCCCAACCCGAGCGGCCTGAACGCGCACTGGACGGCCGAGTCGATGGCGGAGGAGTTCGCCCGGCTCCGCGAGGCGGCGGGGCTGCCGGACCGGCGCGCGGCGGCCTGAGAACGAAGGCGCGGGGCCCTGGGCGGGCCGGGCGGTTCACGGCGGGTCCACCTCGGTGACGCAGACGAGCAGGGCGGGCGACTCCCCCTCGGCGCCCGTCAGGCCGAGGGCGATCCAGCGGCCCCCGACCCGCCAGAGCTCGACGTCCGGCACGGCGGTGCTCAGCAGGGCCCACGGCTCGGGCAGCGGCTCGCCCCGCTCCGCGCGCAGCGCCAGGGTGCCGAGGCCGAGGCGGTCGGGCGGGCCCCAGCGGGCGGCGAGCAGCCCGGCGAGGGCGGTGCGCTCCGCCTCCGCCTGCCCGGCGTCGGCGGGGACCGCGGTGGCTAACTCGGCCACGTGGTGGGCGCGGTCGCCGAAGGGGCGGTCGCGCAGCAGGTCGAGGGCGGCGAGGTGCCGGTCCAGGCTCATGGGTCCAGTAAAGCGGTCGGCACCGACAACCGACGGCCCGTCAGGCGGCCGGCGTCCGGTTCCGGGACGAACGGCACTCGCCCCGCCCGTGCCCCATTGAGTAACATCCGGGCAAAGAACGCGCACGAGCTGGGAGGACACACGGTGGGGCGGCTGACCGGCGGAGACCCGTCGCTGCTGCGGCGGATCAACTCCGCGGTGGTACTCCATGCGCTGCGGGGCTCCGACGCGCTCACACTCACGGATCTGACCCGGGTCACCGGGCTCTCCCGGCCGACGGTCGAGGGCGTGACCGAGGGGCTGATCGAGGGCGGTCTGGTCGTCGAGGCGGCGCCCGAGGAGGGCGAGGCGCGACGGCAGGGGCGGCCGGCCCGGAGGTTCCGCTTCCGGGCGGAGGCCGGGCATCTGCTGGGTGTCGAGATCGGCCCGCACCGGGTCGCCGCGCTCATCTCCGGCCTGGACGGGCGGATCATCGGCGCGGGCGCCCGCGAGGTGTCCGAGACGGCGCCCGAGGACGAACGGCTCGACCGGGTGCGGGCAGTGGTCGCCGACGTGCTGCGCAGGACCGGGGTGCCCCGGTCGAACCTGCGGGCGGTCGGGGTGGGTTCGCCGGGGATCGTCGAGGCCGACGGCACGGTCCGGCTCGGCACCGCGCTGCCCGGCTGGACGGGCCTGGCGCTCGGCGAGCGGCTGCGCCGCTCCTTCCGTTGCCCGGTGATCGTGGAGAACGACGCCAACGCGGCGGCGGTGGCCGAGCACTGGAAGGGCGCGGCCACCGACTCCGACGACATCGTCTTCGTCCTCGCGGGCCTGAGCCCGGGCGCCGGTTCGCTGATCGGCGGGCGGCTGCACCGGGGGTACGGCGGGGCCGCCGGCGAGATCGGGGCGCTGCACCTGCTGGGCCGGGGCGTCACCCCGGAGCACCTGCTGTCCACGACGGACGAGCCGCTGCACCCGCTGGACGAGCAGGCGGTGGCCGAGGTGTTCGCGCTGGCCCGGCAGGGCGACGCGCGGGCCGGGGCGGCCGTGGAGCGGTTCATCCAGCGCCTGGTGCACGACGTGGCGGCGCTGGTGCTCGCGCTCGACCCGGAGCTGGTGGTGATCGGCGGCTGGGCGGCCGGTCTGGACGGGGTGCTGCAGCCGCTGCGCGAGGAGCTGGCCCGTTTCTGCCTGCGCCCGCCGCGCGTGGTGCTGTCGATGCTGGGCGAGGCGGCGGTGGGCACGGGCGCGCTGCGGCTGGCGCTCGACCACGTGGAGGAGCAGTTGTTCGCCGTGGACGGCACGGTGTCGGCCCGCCGCTGACGCGGGCGCCGACGGCGCCGGGCCCGGGTCCGGCGCCGTGGGGACGGCGGCCGGACCCGGGCCCGGTGGCGCGCGCGGGGTGCGTGCGCGGGGTGGTGCGGGTGCGCGGTGGTGCGTGCGCGGGTGGTGCGGGTGCGGCGGGGTCAGGAGGCCATGACCAGGTCTCCGGAGTCGCCGAAGGTGAGCTTGCAGGTGTCCGCGCGGTACGTGGCGACGGAGACGGCGGCTGTGCCGCCCCCCGACAGGTAGCGGGTCGTGACGACGAGGACGGGCGCGCCCGGCAGGCGGTCCAGCTCCCGGGCGTCGTCGGCGCGCGCGGAGCCGAGCTCCACGGAGCGGTCCTGCCCGTCGAGGGCGAGGCGCTGGAGCTCGCGGAGCACGGAGCGGGCGCGGTCGACGCCGCCGGGCACGTCCACGGCACCGAGTCCGGGGACCGAGCCGGACGGCACGTACAGCAGCTCGGCGGCGACCGGCTGGCCCTCGGTCACGCGCAGCCGGCGCACCACGTGCACGGGCTCGTCGGCGGTGATCTCCAGGAGCCGGGCGACGGCGGCGGGCGCCGTGCCGGCGGCCGAGTCGAGGGACTGCCAGGTGGCCTCGCCGACACCGGGCCAGGTGTGCTGGGCGGTGGAGACGTCCACACCGACCCGGGGCGGGGCGACGGTGGTGCCGACGCCGCGGCGTCGCTGCAGGCGTCCTTCCAGCTCGAGCTGCTCCAGCGCCTGCCGGAGCGTGGCGCGCGCGACGCCGAAACGAGCGGCCAGTTCACGCTCGTTGGGGAGGATCTCCCCGACCGCGAAGTCCGAGTCGAGGGCTTCGCCGATCACGGTCTTGAGGTGCCAGTACTTCGGCTCCGGCACTGATTCCAGCTGCGTGGTCCCCACCCTGATCCTCCGCACATTCGCCGTGTCCCGCGGCGGTTTTCCGCGCCCTTGTTTATTAAAGGTTCCTGCACTAACTCTGCGACCATAAGGCGCCTCACACCCTTGGTCAAGACCAATCCTGCGCCGAACGAACCCGAATGTGACCCTCTGACCTAGATCGTTCACAGGACGTTCGCGTCGTGGAGAAGCCCCCGCAGCAAAACGGACCGCCCCGGACCGTTTTCGGGGTCCGGGGCGGGTCGGCGGGGGCGCGCGGGGCCTCAGTCGAGGATGAGGCCCTGGAGCTTGTCGGGGTTGCGCTGGATGTAGACGCAGGCGATCCGGCCGTCGCGGATCTCGATCTGGAAGACGCTGTCGACCTTGCCGTCGACCAGGGCGAGCAGCGCCGGGCCGCCGTTGACCTCCGCGAAGCGGAAGCCGAATTCCTCCTGGGCGCCCAGGGAGATCGCGACCAGGAAGCGGCCGACCTTGTCGGCGGTCTCCATGATCCGCAGCGGGGCCTTGGACTTGCCGCCGCTGTCGCCGACGAGCCGGGCGTCGGGCGCGAGCAGGGCGAGCAGCCCTCCGAGGTCGCCGCCGGACGCGGCGGCGAGGAACCGCTCGGTGAGCTCGCGCCGTTGGGCCGGGTCCACGTCGTAGCGGGGCCGGCCCTCGTCGACGTGCCGCCGGGCGCGCCCGGCGAGCTGGCGGACGGCCGCCTCGCCGCGGTCGAGGGCGGCGGCGATCTCGGCGAAGGGGAGGCCGAACGCCTCCCGCAGCACGAAGACCGCGCGTTCGAGCGGGGAGAGCTGCTCCAGGACGACGAGGAGCGCGAGGGAGACGGAGTCCGAGAGCAGCGCGCGCTCGGCGGTGTCGGGCACGGTGGGGCCGAAGTCGGTGACGATCGGCTCGGGCAGCCAGGGGCCGACGTAGGACTCGCGGCGGGACTGGACGTGGCGGAGCCGGTCGATGGCGAGCCGGGTGGTGATCCGGACGAGGAAGGCGCGGGGCTCGCGGACCTCGGAGCGGTCGTCGGCGGACCAGCGCAGCCACGCCTCCTGGACCACGTCCTCGGCGTCGGCGGCGCGGCCGAGCATCCGGTAGGCGACACCGGTGAGCATCGGGCGGTGTTCTTCGAAGAGATCGGTCGGGTCGGTGAGGATGTCGGTCGGCACGGCTCCATCCCAGCTCACGCGTCGGACCCTGTCCAGTCGGGGCTCCGGTCTTGAACTCGACTCTACCCACGGGTAATTGTTGCTGACAGGGTGTCTCACGGATTTCCACGACAGGAGCAGCCGATGACCGCACAGATCACCTTCCCCGTGGAGTCGCCCGGCGGGCCACGCCCGGTGACGGTCGCGTACGAGCGCCGGGGGCGCGGCGAACCGCTGCTGCTGCTCCACGGGATCGGCCACCACTGGCAGGCGTGGGAGCCGGTGTTCGACGTGCTGGCCACCGAGCGGGACGTCGTCGCGGTCGACCTGCCGGGCTTCGGCGCCTCCCCCGCGCTGCCCGAGGGGTACGGCTACGACCTGCCCACCGTCGTGCCGGTGCTCGGCGCCTTCTGCGCGGCCCTCGGCCTCGACCGGCCGCACGTGGCGGGCAGCTCCCTCGGCGGCCTGCTCGCCCTGGAGCTCGGCCGGGAGAAGCTGGCGCGCTCGGTGACCGCGCTGTCCCCGGCCGGCTTCTGGTCCGAGGCCGAGCGGCGCTACGCCTTCACCACCCTGCGCGCGATGCGGGCCGCCGCGCTCGCGATGCCCGTCCCGCTGATCGAGCGGCTGTCCCGCGGCGCCGCCGGCCGCGCCGTCCTCACCAGCACCATCTACGCGCGCCCCGGGCGCCGTTCACCCGAGGCGGCCGTCGCCGAGACGCTCGCGCTGCGCGCCTCGACCGGCTTCCACCAGACCCTCGCCGCCGGCCGGACCGTGCTCTTCTCCGACGACATCCCCGCCGTGCCGGTCACCGTCGCCTGGGGCACCCGCGACCGGCTGCTCCCGCGCCGCCAGGGCGTCCGCGCCAAGCGGACCCTGCCCGGCGCGCGCCTGGTCCGGCTGCCCGGCTGCGGCCACGTCCCCATGAACGACGACCCGGCCCTGGTCGCCCGGGTGATCCTCGACGGCAGCCGCGCCGTCTGAGCCCGCGCGGGAGGGGGTGACCGGGGCTTTGCGGGAGGAGGCATTTGGGGCTTTGTGGGAGGGAGCGTGCTGCCCCGCGCGGGAGGACGCGTCCGGGCCCTTGCGGGAGAACAGGCCCGTGCCCAATGCCGCCCCCGCCCCCACGAGGAGGCCGCCGGCGGCCTGGGGCAGGCCGAAGGAGCCGTGGGAGACCGCGACGGCGGTCAGCGCGGCGGCCACCGGGATCGCTCCCGTATAGAGCGTGGCCCTCTCCATGCCGATGCGCTGGACGCCCATGTAGAAGAGGACGAAGCCGACGACGGTCGCCAGGACCGCCTGCCACACCAGGGCCCCCGTCTCGACCGCCGTCGGCATCCTCAGGAAGGCGGTCCCGTCGACGGCCAGGCCGATCAGCGCCGACTCCACCGCCGCCACCCCGCACACCACCGCCGTCAGGAGCTTCGGCCCCAGCGGGCGCAGCACCGGCACCGCGAGCACCGTGAAGCCGACCTCGCCCGCGAGGGCCGCCACCGACCAGCCGAGGCCCGCGAGGTCCGTGCGGCCCCAGCCCTGCACGGTGAAGGCGCCGGCGGCGACCAGGAGGGCGCCGTACAGCACCGGGCGGGCGGGCCTGCGGCCCTCGGTCAGCGGGACCAGGACGGCGACGACGACCGGCGCGCAGCCCACCAGGACGCCGGGCACGGCGGGCTCGGCGGTCCGCTCGGCGGCGAGCACGGCCAGGTTGAAGCCGACCATCCCGACGGCGGCGATCAGGGCCAGCCGCCCCCACTGGCGCGCGGTCAGGGCCCGCAGCGGGGCGAGCCCGCCGCGCCCCAGCAGCGGCAGCAGGAGCAGACAGGCGGCGGCGTACCGCAGCGCCTGCCCGCCCGCGTACGGATAGGCCCCCAGCAGGGCGTTGGCGGTGAAGGAGGCCCCGACGAGGGCATAGGCGACGGTCACCAGGACGGCGCCGCGCAGGGAGTCGACGTTCATGGTCCCGACGGTAGGAAGCGGCGCTCTCCGCATTAAGGTCCACTTCCATGACGGCATCGGGGACCACTTGGGAGGACGGCCCGGCGGCGGCCCCCGGGGCGGCGCAGCCCGCCTGGGAGCTGCTCCTCCCGGCGGCGGGCGCGCCCGCGCGCGGGCGCGGGCGGGCGCTCCAGGAGGCCCTGCGGGAGGCGGTCCGCGCGGGACGGCTGGCCCCGGGCACCCGGCTGCCGTCGAGCCGCGCCCTCGCCGCCGACCTCGGAGTCTCGCGCGGTCTGGTGACCGAGGTGTACGAGCAGCTCGTCGCCGAGGGCTATCTGCGCAGCGACCGGGGCTCGGGCACCTGGGTGGGCGGCGCGGCGCGCTCGGCCGCGCGGGGTGCGCGGGGCGTACGGGACCTGGCGCCGGGCTCGTCGGGCGTGCCGGGTACGCCAGGCATCCGCGTGGACTTCCGCGCGGGGACGCCCGACCTGGCGCTGTTCCCGCGCGCCGCGTGGGGCGCGGCGCAGCGGGCGGTGCTGTCGGAGCTGGCCCACCGCGAGCTCGGCTACCCGGACCCGCGCGGGCTGCCGGAGCTGCGCGCCGCGCTCGCCGCGCTCCTCGCGCGCAGGCGCGGGGTGGTGGCCGGTCCCGAGCGCCTGGTGGTGTGCTCGGGGGTGGCGCAGGCGACGACGCTGCTGGGCTTCGTGCTGCGGGCGCGCGGGCTGCGCACCGTGGGTGTCGAGGACCCCGGCAGCCCGGAGCACGCCCGGCTGTTCGCCTCCACGGGGCTGGACACGCTCTGGCTGCCGGTCGACGGGGAGGGCCTGGAGCCGGGGCCGCTGGCCGCGTCGGGGGTGCGGGCGGTGGTGGCGACGCCCTCGCACCAGTTCCCGTCCGGGATCGCGTACTCGGCGGGGCGGCGGGCCGCGCTGCTGGACTGGGCGCGGGCGGTGGACGGCTACGTCCTGGAGGACGACTACGACGGCGACTTCCGCTACGACCGGGCCCCGGTGGGGGCGCTCCAGGGGCTCGACCCGGAGCGCGTCGCCTACGCGGGCTCGGTGAGCAAGTCGCTCGCGCCGGGGCTGCGGCTCGGCTGGATGCTGGTGCCGGAGGCGCTGCTCGACGAGGTGGTGGAGCGCAAGCGGACCATGGACCTCGGCAACCCCGCCCTGGACCAGGCGGTCCTCGCGCGCTTCGTCGCCGACGGCGGCTACGACCGGCAGCTCCGCCGCTGCCAGCGCGCCTACCGGGAGCGCCGGGACGCCCTGGTCGCCGCGCTGGAGCGGCACTTCCCCGGGAGCCGGGTGAGCGGCATCGCGGCCGGCCTCCACGTCATCGCCCACCTCCCCGAGGAGCACGGCCCGACCGACCGCTTCCTGGAGCGCGCCCGGGCGGCCGGGGTGGCCGCCCGCCCGCTGGCCGACTACGGCACGCGCCGCCCGCCGGACGGCACGGTCCGCCTGGTCCTCGGCTACGCCCACCTGACTCCCGGCGAGATCGCGCGGGGGGTGGAGCTGCTGGCGGCAACGGAAAGGCGGCCGAGGGCGACTGGCGGCGGATGACGGGGGCTGACAGCAGGCTGACAGCCACTCAGGATGGGGCCGGGCCCCGTCCCCGTACCGTTGTTCACACGGGGTTCGGCTGTGCGCCGTCCCCGGGCGCTAGGCATGGGGGCGTCCCTTTCCGCACGGTCCCCGGAGGCGCTCCGATGTCGCACCCCACGCCCGCTCCCTCTCCCGCACGCCGTACGGTGCTGCGCGGATCGCTCGCCGCCTCGGCCGCAGCGTTCGCCGTCGGCGGGGACGCGTTCGCGAGCCCGGCGCTCGCGCTCTCCGGGCGCCCGTCGGCCGCGTGGGGCGTGCAGGCCGGTGACGTGACGGCGAACTCCGGGCTCGTGTGGGTCCGTTCGGACCGGCCCGCGCGGATGATCGTGGAGACCTCGTCCGGGGAGTCCTTCCGGCGCGTCCGCCGCCACTACGGGCCGCTGCTCGGCCCCGGCACCGACTTCACCGGCACCACCGCGCTGCGCGGGCTGCCTGCGGGCGAGCAGATCCACTACCGGGTCACCCTCGCGGACCCGGACGACCCGCGCCGCACGGGCGCGCCGGTGACCGGCACCTTTCGCACCGCGCCCGAACGGCGCCGGGACGGCGTGCGGTTCCTGTGGTCCGGCGACATCGCCGGGCAGGGCTGGGGCATCAACCCGGACATCGGGGGCTTTCGCGCGTACGAGGAGATGCGCCGGCTCGACCCGGACTTCTTCCTGTGCAGCGGCGACACCATCTACGCCGACGGGGTCATCCAGCCCAGCGTGACGCTCCCCGACGGCCGGATCTGGCGGAACGTGACCACGCCCGAGAAGGCGAAGGTCGCCGAGACCCTCGCCGAGTACCGGGGCAACTTCCGCTACAACCTGCTCGACCACAACGTGCGCGCCTTCAACGCCCAGGTGCCGTCGATCGTGCAGTGGGACGACCACGAGGTGCGCAACAACTGGTACCCCGGCCAGATCCTGGACGACGCCCGCTACACCGAGAAGAGTGTCGACGTGCTCGCGGCCCGCGCCTCGCGCGCCTTCGCCGAGTACTTCCCCGTCTCCACCCTGCACGCGCGCGGCGCCGAGCGCCGGATGCACCGGGTGGTGCGGTACGGGCCGCTGCTCGACGTGTTCGTGCTGGACATGCGCTCGTACCGCAACGCGAACTCGCCGGGCCGGCAGGCCGACGACACCACCGGCATCCTCGGCGCGGAGCAACTGGAGTGGCTGAAGCGGGAGCTGAGCCGTTCGCGCGCGGTGTGGAAGGTGCTCGCCGCGGACATGCCGCTGGGGCTCGTGGTCACGGACGGCGCCACCGACTTCGAGGCGGTCGCGCAGGGCGACCCGGGCGCGCCGCTCGGGCGCGAGCTGCAGATCGCCGAGCTGCTCCGCTTCATCAAGCACCGCCGGATCACCGGCACGGTGTGGCTCACGGCGGACGTGCACTACACCTCGGCTCAGCACTACGCGCCGGAGCGCGCCGCCTTCCAGGACTTCGCGCCCTTCTGGGAGTTCGTCTCCGGGCCGCTGGCGGCGGGCGGCTTCCCGGCCAACGCGCTCGACGCGACCTTCGGACCCGAGCGGGTCTTCGTGCGGGCCCCGGAGCGGGCCAACCTGTCGCCGATGGAGAGCCCGCAGTACTTCGGCGAGGTGGACATCGACGGCGACAGCGGGGAACTGACGGTCCGCCTGCGCGCCGAGGGCGGCACGGTGCTGTTCAGCACGGTGCTCCAGCCGGGCCGGGTCGGGCAGCAACTCCGGTAGAACAGCAGGTCGGAGGCGGACCCGGCCGATTGTCAGTGCCGGGTCCTACGGTTTTTCCCATGACGCGATCCGTACAGGCGCTCGCCTACGCACGCCCTTCCGCACTGGAGTCCGGGGACTCCGGCCGGCTGCTCGGTCTGGAGACCTCGGGGGGTCTCACGCCGCGCGGCGCCGAGGCCCGGCCCCGGTTCTTCGCGGGCTTCCTCAGCTCCCCGCAGATCGCCGCGCGCGGTCTGCTCGCGGTCGCCGACGTGGCCGCCGCGCGCTACTACCAGCGGCTGCGCCCGGCCTCCCTTGACCCGGTGGTCACGGGGAACGGGGACCGGCTGAGGTTCGAGTCCTTCTCGGGCTGCGGCGGGGTGTACGCGCGACTCGACGTGCTGAGCGCGGGCCTGGACGGCGCGCAGACGGGCCACGGCACGACCAACGTGGACGTGAACAACCCGCTGCGCGAGGCGCTGTCCCGGCTCACCGGCGACGACCCGCTGCACCTGCGGGTCGGCCCCGAGGAGCTGGCGGTCACCACGATGGAGGGGCCCGTCGTGGAGAAGAAGGTGCCGCTGCCGGACCGCTGGCTGCGGGGCTTCGCCGAGGCGCAGGTCGCCTCCGCCGGTTTCGACCTGCGCGCCGAGCTGTCGGGCGCCGAGGCGGTGCGGTTCCTGCGCTCGCTGCCGCGCTCGCAGGCCCGGGGCGCCGCGCCGCTGTGGGTGACGCCCGCCGGCCGGACGCTGCGGCCCACCACCCGGCCGCTGCCCGGCTCCGTCTGCCTGGCCGGCCCGGACCGGCTGGTGGCCCTGGAGCGGGTGCTGCGGCACGCGACGGCGCTGCGGGTGTACGGGCCGGTGCCGGACGGCGCGCCCGCGCCGAGCGCCTGGGAGGTCGAGCTGCCGGGGATGCGGCTCACGCTGACGCTGTCGCCGGACCCGGCGCGCGGCTTCTCCGGCGAGGGCGGCGTCCTGGAGGCCCTGGCCACCGACGAGGCGGCCGGGGACGCGGAGCTGGTGTCGGTGCTGCTGGCCTGGGAGCCGCGCATCGACCCGGCCGACCTGGCCGAGCAGGCGGGGCTCTCCGTCGAGCGGGTGCGGGCGGCGCTGACGCGGCTCGGCACCGCCGGGCGGGTGGGGTACGACGTGGCCGACGCGGCCTACTTCCACCGGGAGCTGCCGTACGACGCGGACCGCGCCGAGCGGCACAACCCCCGGCTGGTCGACGCGCGCCGGCTGCTCGCCGAGGGGGCGGTCGCGCTGGACGGCGAGCTCGCCACGGTCGCCTCCGGGGAGCGGCGCTACCAGGTGCGGGAGTCGGGCGGGGGCCGGCTGCACTGCACCTGCGCCTGGTGGGCGGAGTACCGGGGGCGGCGGGGGCCGTGCAAGCACGCGCTCGCGGTCCGGATGGCCCGGCGCGGCGCGTCCGTCGGCGCGCCGGTCGCGGTGGGGGACGCGCGATGACGACGGCGACGGAGCGGGAGCCCGGGACGGACGGCGCGCCGGGGACGGGGACGGACAGGGGCAGGGGCGGGGACATGGGCACGGAGACAGGGGCGGGTACGGGGATGACGACGGCGACGGGCGGCACGACGGCCGCGGCGGCGGGCACCAGGGCCGAGACGGCGGGCGAGTTCGGCCTGCGGCGGCTGCTCGACGCCGTGCGGCAGGGGCGGCCGAAGGACGTGCCCGGACTGCTCGCTCCGCTGGACGCGGCGGCGCGCAAGGCGGCGGTGGCGGAGCTGAAGCTGATCCGCAAGGAGGTCCGGGGCTGGGACTGGGGCCGGTGGCGGGAGCAGCAGCGGGTGCGAAGCGCGCTGCGGCTCGCGGGCGCGGGCTGCATCACGGGGGCCGCGGCGGCGGCGGAGTGGATCGGCGGGCGCGAGTTCCTCGGGTGGGGCGATGAGAGCCGTCCGGTGCTCGGGGTGCTGGCGGGCCGTGACCACGCGTGGCTGACGGAGGTCGCCCGGCGGCTGGCCGAGCGCCCCACCGTGGCGGAGGACGAGTACGTGCTGGTCCACGGCCTGGTGCAGCTGACCGGCTGCCCCGCGCCCGCCACCGACGCCTACGTACGGGGCTGGACGGCGGCGATGAACGCGCGTGACCTGGCCGCGAGGCTGCGCGCCGACCCGCAGACACCGGTGCTGGTCGCGCGGCTCCTCGACATGACCGAGACGCCGGGCGCCATCGTCTGGCAGGCCGAGGCCCACGCCCAGGACCGGAGCGCCACGTGGCCGAGCGCGCTCGCGACGCTCGCGGGCGAGGGGCTGCTCGACCGGGCGGCGCTGGTCGACGCGTGCGCGGCCCGGCTGCTGCGCGGCGGCCGGGCGCGCGACCTGCGGCTGCCGCTGGCCGTCCTGCAGGCCGTCGGGACCACCCGCGAGGAGCGGCGGGCCCGGATCCCCGACTGGCTCGGCATGGTGGCCGACGGCCCCTCGCCGGTCGCCGGACACGCGCAGGAGGTGCTGGCGGAGCTCGCCCTGGAGGGGGAGCTGCCGGTGCGGGAGCTCGCGGAGCTGACCGGCTCGGCGCTGTTCCGCACCGAGAAGAAGCTGGTGCGGGCCCAGTTGACGCTGCTGACGAAGGCGCTGCGACGCGATCCGGGGGCGGCGGCCGAGCTGCTGCCGGCGGTGTCGGACGCCTTCGGGCACGAGGACACGGCGATCCAGGAGCGGGCGCTGAAGCTGGTGGGCCGCCATCTGGGCGCGGTCGACGAGCGGGTGCGCGAGGAGCTGGCGGGCGCGGCGGCGCTGCTGAGCCCGGTGCACCGGGCGGCGGCGGCCGGGCTGTTCGGCGCGGAAGCGGTCGGCGAGGACCTGCCGTACGAGGAGACGCTGCCGCCCGTGCCGGAGCCGCGCCCCGCGGTGCCCCCGGCCGCGTCGGTGGCCGAGCTGATCGAGGACCTGGTCACGGTCGTGCGCCGGGCGGACGAGCCGGAGGAGTTCGAGCGGGCCCTGGACGGCCTGGTGCGGCACGCGTACCGGGACCGGGAGGGGCTGCGGGCGGCGCTGCGCGAGACCTTCGGCGACGCGTACTGGATGACCGGCCCGCACCGCTTCACCCACGGGCCGGACGGGATCACGGTCGTGCTCGCCGCGCTGGCGGACACGGTGACCCTCGGGCGGCTCCACGAGGGGCGCAGGCTGGAGAAGGCGTCGTGCGGGCACCCGGGGCCGGGCGGTGTGGTGGAGGCGCGCCTGTGGGAGGCCGCGTGGCTGGTCTCCGACGGCGCTCCGGTGCCGTTCCTGCTGGCGACGCCGACCGCGCACACGGGCGTGATCGACGCGCCGGTGCTGCTGGAGCGGCTGCGGGGGTACAAGGACGCGGGGGCCGAGCCCGCCCCGGTCGACCTCGCGCAGGCGCTGCTGCGGGTGCGCCGGACGGGCCCGGGGGTGCGGGAGGCCGCCGAGGGGGCGGCGGTGCTGGGCACCCGCGCGGGCGACCGGCTGGCGGAGTGGCTGACGGCGGACGTCTCGCTCACCCCGGACGTGCGCTTCCTGAGCCGGGGCGCGGACGTCCGGTCCGGGCGGTGGTGGCTGGCGGACCGGCTCGTGGTGTCCTTCCGGGAGCGCCGGGCCATCCGGGAGGAGTTCCCGCCGGCGTTCCGCTGGCTGAGCGGCGCGTCCGGCGCGTCCCGGCACCGCTGCGACCACTGGTGGGGCCAGCAGCCGCACTGGCCCGGTGTGCTGCCGGAGGACCGGGAGGTCCTGGCGGTCTGGCTGCTGCCGAGCATGGTCAACGGGTCGGAGTGGGACTCGCGGGGCTCGACCTGGGGCCTGACACCGCTCGCCGAGGCCGGCGGGGCGGTCGGTCTCACGGTGCACACGGCGCTCGCGGTGGGGCTGGGCAGCCGGCACGCGGAGGACCGGCTCACCGCGGTCGACGCGCTCCTGGTGCTGGCCTCCCGAAGCGAGCTGGACGCGGCGCTGCTCGGGGAGCGGCTCGGCACGCTGATGGCGGAGGGGACGGTGAAGGCGAACCGGCTGGCGGACGCGGTGCGCACGGGGGCGGCGACCGGGGCGTACGGGACGGTCTGGGCGGTGCTCGCCGGGCTGCTGCCGGGGCTGCTCGCCGCGCCGAAGCCGCCGCACGGGCTCGGCGAGCTGCTGGCGGTGGCGGCGGAGTGCGCCGAGCGGTCCGGGGCCGGCCGGGGGCTGGGGCCGCTGCCCGGACTGCCGGAGGCGGCGGCGCGGCCGGGTTCCTCGCAGGCGGTGACGCAGGCGCGGCGACTGCTGAGCGCACTCGAACAGAAGGGCGATCAGAGCGCGACGTAATCGGTCGAAATCAGCCATAAGTCAAGCAGATCGGCACTTAACCCATCGGTCACAAAGCGTTTGTGATCACGCAACACCGCTGGGTCACAGTGAGGTCATGGATGCCATGACCCCCCGTAGGAACGCCCGCCCCGCCCACCGCTGGCGGCACGACGTGATCGAGCTGGCCGCGATGTTCACCGCCGTGGTGGTGGCGGACTCGATCGCCAAGACCATCGCCAAGGGCCCCGACGGACCCTACCTGCTGATCTTCTCGGCGATCGCGCTCGTCGCCACCGCCGGATTCCACACCTGGTGGGCCAGGAGGCACAGCCATGCGCCGCCCGCCGACGATCCCGGCGGCAGCGGGGGCTCCCCGCTGCCGCCGGACGCCGTCACCGGCACCGGCGCCGACACCGCTGCGGCGGACGGATCGACTCCGGTGGCCGGGGCGGCGGAGACGACGCTGTGGCGGATGCGGACCACCGTCCGCGACGCGCCGGGCAGCCTCGCCGCGCTGTGCACGGTGCTCGCCCGCCACGGCGTGGACATCCTGACCCTCCAGACCCACCCGCTCGCCGACGGGACCGTCGACGAGTTCCTGCTGCGGGCCCCCGCGAGCCTCCAGACAGGTGTGCTCACCCGGGCCGTGGCCGCCGCCGGCGGCAGCGACACCTGGACCGAGCGGGCCGACGCCCACGACCTCGTGGACACCCCGACCCGGGTCCTCGGCCTGGCCGCCCGTACCGCCCTCGACTCGGCCGAACTCCCGCTCGCGCTGCGCCAGCTGCTCGGCCGGTGCACGCTCCACTCCGTCCCCGCCGTCTCCCTCAGCGGGCGGCCCAACGGCGAGACCACGCCGGCGGAGGGGGTCCTGGAGGACACCACCATGCGGCTGCGCGACCCCCACGGAGGCACGCTGATCATCGAGCGGCCGTATCTGCCCTTCACCCCGACCGAGTTCGCCCGCGCCCGCGCGCTCGTCGAGCTCGACGCCCGGCTCGGCCCGCGCGTCCCGCGCGCCCACGACGTGCTCACCCTCCCCGAGGGCAACGCGATCACCGTCCGGCGCGCCGACCAGCGCGACCTGCCCGCGGCCCGCGCCATGCACGACCGCTGCTCCGAGCGGACCCTGCGGCTGCGCTACCACGGCCCCGTCGGGGACGCCGACCGCTACCTCGACCACCTGCTCAGCCCCCGCTTCGGCCGCACCCTCGCGGTCCAGACGGCCTCCGGCCGCGTCGTCGCCCTCGGCCACCTGCTCTGGGACGGCGACGAGACCGAGGTCGCCCTCATGGTGGAGGACGACTGGCAGCGGCGCGGCATCGGCGCCGAACTCCTCGGCCGGCTCGTCGCGATGGCCGAGGAGGCGGGCTGCGACAGCGTCTACGCGGTCACCCAGTCCTCCAACACCGGCATGGTCGCCGCCATGCGCGGCCTGAACCTGCCGCTGGACTACCAGATCGAGGAGGGCACCCTGGTCATCACCGCCCGCCTCGCCGGGCGCCCCGCCGCCCCGCGCCCGACCGCCCTCCACCCGGCCCAGGGGCGGACCGAGCACTGACAGCCCGGGGCACCCCGCCCCTCCGCACCGCCGCACCGCCGACCGGCCCCGTTCCCAGCCGCCCGGGGCCGGGCCGCCGCCGGGTCACCGCCTGGTCCGCACCGGGCCGCCGCCTGGTCCGCGCCGGGTCCGTGCCCGGTCCGTCCGGGTCCGTGCCGAACCGTGCCGCCGTCCCGCGCCGTGCCCAAGGCATGTTCCGTGCCGTCGGCATGTTCCGCGCCGGGCTCGTCACGTACGACTGGATCCGGCCAAACTCGGACGGGCTTCCGGAACTTCTCCGCCGCGCCCGGCGTGCCCCAGGCGGCGCGAACGTACCGGTCCGCTCTCCCCGCGCGCCCCGCCCCCGCGCGCGTCCCGGCGCCCGCCGGCCCCGGCCCGGACCGCCCGGCCGGTGCCGCGCCCGGCCCTCGCCGCCCCCGCCGACCTGCGACGTCCGACCCGTGAGCGGTCCGTACCACCGTCCGGTCCGTACCCCCCGCCGCCCCGGCCGCCCGCCCGCCGGGCCGCCCACGGCCCCCCGCACCCGCCCGCCCCCGGCGCTCAGTTGTCAGCCGCCCGAGATCGACTGAGGGTGACGCGGGGAGCGGGGACGGGCGAGGATGAGCCTCATGCCAGAGACTTCCAGCATCGTGCTTCCCCGTCAGGTCGCCGACGAATACGTCGACGCGCTCATCGAACTCGACCCGATCACCGGTACTTACCTGGGAGTCAAGGAGAGTTCGGGGCGTCTCCCCGACTTCTCCCCCGCCGGCCAGGAGGCCATGGCCGAGCTCGCGCGCCACACCCTCGCCCTCCTCGACGAGGCCGAGCGGCGGCCCGGCGCCGAGGACGAGGCGGAGCGGCGCTGCGCCCGGCTGCTGCGGGAGCGACTGGACGCCCAGCTGATCGTGCACGACGCCGGCGAGGGCCTGTGCGCGGTGAGCAACCTGCGCTCGCCCGCCCACAGCGTGCGCATCTCCTTCACCGTGCTCCCCACGGAGACCGAGGAGGACTGGGCGGCGGTCGCGCGGCGGCTGCGGGCCGTCCCCGAGGCCCTGGAGGGCTACCGCGCCTCGCTCGCCCTCGGCCTGGAGCGTGGGATGCCCGGCGGCCCCCGGGCCACCGCCACCTTCATCGGCCAGCTCACCGAGTGGGCGGGCGGCACCGGCGAGGACGGCGCGCCGCGCGGCTGGTTCGAGGAGTTCGCCTCCGGCGCGGGCGAGCGGGTCGACGAGAAGCTGCGCGGGGAGCTGGCGGCCTCGGGAGCGGGCGCCGACCTGGCCGTCGCCGCGCTGCGGGACTGGATGCGCGACGTGTACGCCCCGGCCGTGGCCGACGCCCCGGACACCGTGGGCCGCGAGCGCTACCGCCGCTGGTCGCGCTTCTTCAACGGCACCGAGCTGGACCTCGACCAGGCGTACGCGTACGGCTGGTCCGAGTACCACCGGCTGCTCGGCGAGATGAAGGGCGAGGCCGAGCGGATCCTGCCCGGCGCCGGTCCCTGGGAGGCGCTCGCCCACCTCGACGAGCACGGCACCCACATCGAGGGGGTCGACGAGGTCCAGGCGTGGCTCCAGCAGCTGATGGACGAGGCGATCAAGTCCCTGGACGGCACCCACTTCGAACTCGCCGACCGGGTGCGGCGGGTGGAGTCCAGGATCGCCCCGCCCGGCGGCGCCGCCGCCCCGTACTACACCGGCCCGTCCGAGGACTTCTCGCGCCCCGGCCGCACCTGGCTGCCGGTCGACGGGCAGACCCGCTTCCCCGTGTACGACCTGGTGTCGACCTGGTACCACGAGGGGGTGCCCGGCCACCACCTGCAGATCGCGCAGTGGGCGCACGTCGCCGACCGGCTCTCCCGCTACCAGGCCACCATCGGCAAGGTCAGCGCCAACACCGAGGGCTGGGCGCTGTACGCGGAGCGGCTCATGGACGAGCTCGGCTTCCTCGGCGACGCGGAGCGGCGGCTCGGCTATCTGGACGGCCAGATGATGCGGGCCTGCCGGGTGATCGTGGACATCGGCATGCACCTGCGGCTGGAGATCCCGGCGGACTCGCCGTTCCACCCGGGCGAGGTATGGACGCCGGAGCTGGCGCAGGAGTTCTTCCAGCGGCACAGCAGCCGGCCGCCGGCCTTCGTGGAGAGCGAGATGACCCGCTATCTGTCGATGCCGGGGCAGGCCATCGGCTACAAGCTGGGCGAGCGCGCCTGGCTGCTGGGCCGGGCCAACGCGCAGGCCGCGCACGGCGACTCCTTCGACGCCAAGGCGTGGCACATGGCGGCCCTGTCGCAGGGTCCGCTCGGCCTGGACGACCTGGTGGAGGAGCTGTCGCGGCTCTGAGCGCGGTGCGCCGGGCGGGCCGTCCACGGCGTGGGAAGTCCCCGGAAGCCGCTTGCGCTCCCGGGGTTTTCCCTGCAAGGTCACGCCCATGACCAGCGGATACATCCCGGACGCCACGGACTGGCGGATCCTCGACGCCCTTCAGGAACAGGGCCGGGCCAGCTTCGCCGAGCTCGCCCGCGCGGTGTCCATGTCGGCGTCGGCGGTGACCGAGCGGGTACGGCGGCTGGAGGAGGCCGGCGTCATCGCCGGCTACACGGCGGTGATCGACCAGGAGCGGCTCGGCCTGCCGATCCTGGCCTTCGTCCGGCTGCGCTACCCGCACGGCAACTACAAGCCCTTCCACGACCTCGTCGCGGCGACCCCCGAGATCCTGGAGGCGCACCACGTGACGGGCGACGACTGCTTCGTCCTCAAGGTCGCCACCCGGTCGATGAAGCACCTGGAGGAGATCTCCGGGAAGGTGGGCGCGCTCGGCTCGGTCACCACCAGCGTGGTGTACTCCTCGCCGCTCCCCCGGCGGGCCATCAGCCGCTGAGCGCCTCCGCGCCGGTGCGCAGCCGCACCGCGGAGCCGTGCCGGTCCTTGACGACCTCCAGCTGGGCGGGGACGCGGCGGCGCAGGTCGCCGACGTGGCTGACGATGCCGACGCTGCGGTCCCGTTCGCGCAGCGAGTCGAGGACGTCCAGGACCTCGTCGAGGGTCTGTTCGTCGAGGCTGCCGAAGCCCTCGTCGATGAAGAGGGTGTCGAGCCGTATCCCGCCCGCCTCGTCGGTGACGACGTCGGCGAGGCCGAGGGCGAGCGCGAGGGAGGCGAAGAAGGTCTCGCCGCCGGAGAGGGTGGCGGTGTCCCGCTCGTTGCCCGTCCAGGCGTCCACGACGTGCAGGCCGAGCCCGGCGCGCCGGCCGCCGCTGCGGGCGTCGGAGTGGACCAGGGTGTAGCGGCCGGAGGACATCCGCTGGAGGCGGGCGGTGGCCGCGGCGGCGACCTGTTCGAGGCGGGCGGCCAGCACGTACGACTCCAGGCGCATCTTGCGCTCGTTGTCGGCGGAGGTGCCCGCGGTGAGGGCGGCGAGCCCGGCCACCCGCTCGTACTCCTCGCGCAGCGGCCCGAGGCGGCGGGATTCGGTGTCGGCCTGCCGGGAGAGCCGGGCCAGCTCGGCGCGCCGCTCCCGGACGGCGGCGAGCGCGGCGGCGGCCCCGCGCAGCGCCCGCTCGGCGGTCGCGTGGGCGGCCGCGGCGGACGCCGGGTCGGCGGGCGGGAGTCCGGCGGCGGCGGCCGTGGCGGGCTCGGCGAGCCGGTCCGCGACGGCGGCGGCCTCGCCGTCCCACGCGTCCACCCGCTGCTGGAGCCCGCGCCGGGCGGGCTCGTCGAGGAGGGCGGCGGCGGCCTCGGCGGGGGTGGCGAAGCCGCCCCGGAACGCGGCGTCGGCCAGCCGGTCGTCGGCCCGCTTGAGGGCGGCGGCGGTCTGCTCCGCGGCCCGTACGGTGTCGGCGGCCTCGGTCAGCAGGGCGATGCGCCGCTCCAGGAGCGTGGCGTGCGCGGCGACGCTGCCGGAGGCGCCGCGGGTGCGGGCCAGCTCCTCCTCCAGCTCGGTGTGCCGGCGCTCCAGGGCCTCGCGGCGGGAGGTCCGCCCGGCGGCCCGCCGCTCGGCCTCGCGCTGGGCGGCGCGGCGCTCCTCGTACTCCCGCTCGGCGCGGTCCAGCGCCTCGCGGGCGGCGTGGGTCCGGGCGGCCAGGGCGTGGGCCTCGGCGTGCTCGCGGGTCAGCTCCTCGACGGCGCGGGCGAGCCCGGCGACGCTCGGCCCGTGCCCGGCCTCGTCGTCGGGGGGTGTCCCGGTGTCCGTGGCGCGGGCCTCCACGGCCGCCGCGTCCAGGGCGCGGGCGGTGCCCGCGACGGCGGTCTCGGCGGCGGTGCGGGCCTCGTCGGCGCGGGTGTAGGCGGCGTACGCGGCGTCCTCGGCGGCGCGGTCCACATGGCCGGCGGTGGTGCGGGCGGGGGCCGGGTGGGCGGCGGAGCCGCAGACCTGGCAGGGGGCGCCCGGTTCGAGCGCGGCGGCGAGCTCGGCCGCGATGCCGCGCAGGCGGCGGGACTTGACGTCCAGCCAGCTCTCGTGGGCCTCGTTGCGCCGCTCGCGGGCGGTGGTGAGGCGCTCGCGGGCGGCGGCGAGCTCGTGGGTCAGCTCCTCGCGGCGGCGGGCCGCGGCGAGGCGGCGGCGGGCCGGGTCGAGCCGTCCGGCGAGGTGCTCGGCGCGGGCCGTGGCGTCCTGGGTGACCGTCACCCGCCGCTGGAGCTCCGCGCGGTGCGGCTCCCAGTCGGCCAGCCAGGCGGCGGCGTCCTGGAGGGCCTCGTCGTCGGCGCGGGCCTCGCGCTCCAGGGTGGCGCGCTCGGCGGCGAGTTCGGCGGCGCGCAGCTCGGCGCGGCGGGCGGACTCCAGGCCGCCGAGCTCCTCGCGGAGCCGCCGCTCCAGGGCGGAGAGCTGGTCGGCGCCGGCCTCGGCGAGCTCGGCGGGCAGGCCCGCGCGGGCGCGGGCGAGGGCGGTGTCCGCCGCGCGGTGGGCGCGCTCGGCCTCCTCGCGCAGGTCGAGGGCGGGGGCGACCCGGTCGGCCTTGAGGGAGCGGTCCAGGGAGTGCTGCCAGGCGTCCCGCGCGGGGCGGCGGGCGGTGAGCTCCTCGCGGCGGCGGACCGCCTCGGCGTGCCGCCGCTGGAGCTCGGCGAGCTCGCGGGCCGTGTCGAGGGCGGTACGGGCGGCGGCCTCGCGGCGCTCGGCGGCGGCCAGCCGCAGGCCCGCGATGTCCAGGTGCTCGCGGGCCTCGCCGCGGGCGAGGGCGGCGCGGGTGCGGACGGCTTCGGCCAGGCCGGGCTCGCCGGGGCGCTCCTCGACGGCGGTGGTCCCGTCCCCGGCGGCCTGGGCCATCCGGTGGGAGAGGGCGAGGAGTCGCTCGTCGCCCTCGCGGACCTGGTGTTCGGCGGCGCGGCGCAGCTCGGCGAGGCGGTCCTCGACGGCGGCGAAGCGGCGGGTGTCGAAGAGGCGGCCGAGGAGCCGGCCGCGGGCCTCGGCGTCGGAGCGCAGGAAGCGGGCGAAGTCGCCCTGGGGCAGGAGCACGACTTGGCAGAACTGCTCGCGGCTCATGCCGAGGAGCTGGGTGATCTCCTCGCCGATCTCCTGGTGGGAGCGGCTGAGGCCGATCCACTGGCCGGTCTCGGGGTCGTGGTGGCGGAGCAGGCTCTGGGCCTTCTCGGTGGTGAAGCCGCCGCCGCGCTTCTTGGGGCGCTGCTGGGCGGGCCTGCGGGTGATCTCCAGGCGCCGCTCGCCCACGGTGAGGTCGAGGACGACCTCGGTGGGGGTGCCGGCGGGGGCGTGGTCGCTGCGCAGGCTGGTGCCGGGGTTCTGGCGGGCGCCGGGGACGGCCCCGTACAGGGCGAAGCAGACGGCGTCGAGGACGGAGGTCTTGCCGGCGCCGGTGGGTCCGTGGAGCAGGAAGAGCCCGGCGGCCGACAGGGCGTCGAAGTCGATCTCCTGGGTGGTGCCGAAGGGCCCGAAGGCGGTGAGGGTGAGGCGGTGGAGTCTCACCGGCCGTCCCCCTCCCGCTCGGCGGCGGCGGTGCGGACGGCGTCGAGGGCCCCGTACAGGACGGCCCGCTCGGCTCCGTCGGGGCCGCTGCCGCCGCGGACGTGGGCGACGAAGTCCTCGGCGATCTGCCGGTCGTCGCGGCCCCGGAGGCGCAGGGCGTAGGAGAGGAGCGGGTCGTCCTCGCCGCGCTCGGGGTCGAAGACCAGGTGGAGGGTGCCGGGGAAGCGTTCGCAGAGGCGGGCCATGGGCTCGGCGGGGCGGACCGGGTCGGTGAGGGTGGCCTCGACCCAGGAGTCCTCGTGGCGGGCGAGCGCGGGGTCGTCGAGCAGCTCGTCGAGGCGGCCCCGGATGCGGGCGAGCGGGCGGGGCACGGGGCAGTCGACGCGCTCGGCGGTCTCGACGGAGCCGTCGGCGCCGAGGTCGATCAGCCACATGGTCTTGCGGTGGTCGGCCTCGGAGAAGGAGTAGGCGAGCGGGGAGCCGGAGTAGCGGATCCGGGGGCTGAGGGTCTGGCTGCCGTGGAGGTGTCCGAGGGCGACGTAGTCGACGCCGTCGAAGACCCCGGCGGGGACGGAGTCGACGCCGCCGACGGTGATGTCGCGCTCGCTGTCGCTGGGCTCGCCGCCCGCGACGAAGGCGTGGGCGAGGACGACGGAGCGGGTGCCCTCAGGGCGGGCGGCGAGGTCGGCGCGGACCCGGTCCATGGCGGCGGCGAGCACCGCTTCGTGACCGGCCTTCTCGGTGCCGAACTCGGCGCGGACCAGGGCCGGTTCGAGGTAGGGCAGGCCGTAGAGGGCGACGTCGCCGTGCGTGTCGGCGAGGACGACGGGGGTGCCGGCGCCGGCCGGGTCGGTGCGCAGGTGGATGCCGGCGCGCTCGATGAGTCCGGCGGCGACGCCGAGGCGGCGGGCCGAGTCGTGGTTGCCGGAGATCATGACGGTCGGCACCCCGGCGTCGGCGAGCCGGTGCAGGGCGGTGTCGAAGAGCTCGACGGCGGAGAGCGGGGGCACGGCGCGGTCGTAGACGTCGCCCGCGACGAGGACGGCGTCCACCTCGCGGTCGAGCGCCGTCGCCACCAGGTGGTCGAGAAAAGCGGCCTGGGCGTCGAGCAGGGCGACCCGGTGGAACGCCCGCCCCAGGTGCCAGTCCGACGTGTGCAGAAGCCTCATGATCCCTGAGCGTATCGGTGGGGTGTGACAGCGGCGGCGGTCCGGCCCCGCGCGGGGTGCCGGGGCTCACGCATCGCCGTACGCCTCTCCCCCGAGCTCGAAGCCGGCGGCGCCGGCGGTGGCGTCGGCGAGCCAGGCCGTGAAGCGCGTCACGTCCGCGTCGGGGAGCCCGATCTCGATGGTGACCTCGGCCCCGTAGCGCACCTCGCGGACGGCCCGCCCGGTGGCCCGCAGGTCGTTCTGGAGCTTGCCCGCGCGCTGGTGGTCGATGGTGACGGTGGCGAGCCGGTAGCGGTGCCGGGTGACGGTGCCGAGCGCGTCGAGGGCTTCGCCGACGACGCCGCCGTACGCGCGGATGAGGCCGCCCGCGCCGAGTTTCACGCCCCCGTAGTAGCGGGTGACGACGGCGGCGACGTAACGCATCTCACGGCGCAGCAGCATCTGGAGCATGGGGACACCGGCGGTGCCGCCGGGTTCGCCGTCGTCGGACGCCTTCTGCACGGAGGCGTCGGCGCCGACGACGTACGCGAAGCAGTTGTGGGTGGCGGTGGGGTGCTCGCGGCGGATCCGGGCGACGAACTCCTGCGCCTCCGCCTCGGTGGCGACGGGCGCGAGCGCGCAGAGGAAGCGCGATCGGTTGATCTCGGACTCGTGGACGCCCTCGGCGGCGAGCGTGCGGTACTGCTCCTGCATCCCGCCAGCCTAAGCGCCCGGCCCGGGAACACCGTCCTGCCTGTCGTGGTTGCAGCCTGCGAAGACACCCGACGGCGAGCGGCACGGAGGCGGAGCATGTACGGCGACCCGGAGACCATCCGCAGGATCCTCACGGAGAGCGGCGACACCTGGGCGGTCGTGGGCCTGTCCAACAACGAGAGCCGGGCCGCCTACGGGGTGGCGGCGGTGCTCCAGCGCTTCGGGAAGCGGGTCGTGCCGGTCCACCCGAAGGCGGAGACGGTGCACGGGGAGCGGGGGTACGCGTCGCTGGCCGAGGTCCCGTTCCCGGTGGACGTGGTCGACGTGTTCGTGAACAGCGAGCTGGCGGGCGCGGTCGCGGACCAGGCGGTCGAGGCGGGCGCCAAGGCCGTGTGGTTCCAGCTCGGGGTGGTCGACGTCGAGGCGTACGCCCGGACCCGGGAGGCGGGCCTGGACATGGTCATGGACCGCTGCCCGGCGATCGAGATCCCCCGGCTGGGCTGAGGCGGGGCGCTCCCGGCCAGGCTGAGCGGGGAGCTCCCGCGGGGTGCCTCACTGCGGGGTGACGCCGAGGCCCTCCAGGATGACCGCGCCGGGGAGCTCGGCGAGCGCCTTGCCGGGGAGGATGAGCTTGCCGCGGCGGCGCCCGCTGCCGACGAGCACCCAGGGGAGGTCCACGACGGCGGCGTCGACCAGGACCGGCCAGTCGGCGGGCAGGCCGACGGGGGTGACCCCGCCGTACTCCATGCCGGTGTCGCCGGTCGCCACGTCCATCGCGGCGAAGCGCGCCTTGCGGGCGCCGAGCTCCCGGCGTACGACGCCGTTGACGTCCACCCGGTCCGCCGAGCGCACCACGCAGGCGGCCAGGGTCTCGGTCTCGCCGCGCTTGCCCGCGACGATCACGCAGTTGGCGGAGGTGCCGAGCAGCTCGCGCCCGTGGTGCTCGACGAAGACGGCGGTGTCGGCGATGGCCGGGTCGGTGTCCACGTAGAGGATCCGGTCGGCGGGGACGGCGCCGCCCCAGTCCCGGACGGCGGCGGCGACCGGCGGGGTGAGCAGGTCCAGGCAGTCGGGGGCGGGCCGGGCGTCGTCGAAGTCTCCGATGGGTGCGCGCATGGCGGGCACGGTAACAAGCGGGCCCAACCGCGCGGGCGTTCGTCTCAGCGTACGGGCGGGATGGAGACGGCCAGGGTCATCTGGACGGTCTCCTCGCCGTCGTTGCGGTACGCGTGCGGCACGTTGCCCTCGAAGACGGCGGAGGTGCCGGCCGGGAGGGCGTGCTCCGCGCCTTCGACGACGAGGGTGAGGGTGCCGGCCGTGACGTGCAGGAGCTCGGTGGTGCCGTCCGGGTGCGGGTCGGAGGCGGTGCCGTCGCCCGGCATCAGGGTGTAGGACCACAGCTCCAGCGGGCCGCGGGCCTCGGTGCCGACCAGGAGGGTGGTGTGGCTGCCGGTGGAGGTGGACCACATGCGGACGGCCTGGCCGGGCGGGACGAGGCGGACCTGGGGGCCCTGCTCGTAGTCGAGGAGGGTGGTGATGGAGACGCCGAGGGCGTCGGCCAGCTTCACGGTGGTGCCGACGCTGGGGTTGGTGCGGGCCTGCTCGATCTGGATGATCATTCCCCGGCTGACACCCGCGCGGGCGGCGAGGGCGTCCAGGGTGAAGCCGCGTTCGTTGCGCCAGCGCTTGAGGTTGCGGGCGAGCGACTGCGTGAGCTGGTCGAGGTCCGACACATTCCGTCCAATATTTTGGATGACAGAGTTCAATATGCTGCACTATCGTGTGGTGCACCCGATTGTTCACTGCACTGTACTGCGAGGAACCCCGCATGACCGCCCTGACGGCCGTCTACGCCCTGGCCACCAGCCTGCTCTGGGGCCTCGCCGACTTCGGCGGCGGGCTGCTCACCCGGCGCTTCCCGGCGCTGACGGTCGTCGTGGTCTCGCAGAGCCTCGCCGTACTGGTCCTCGGCGCCCTCGTGCTCGCCACCGGCGCCTGGCACGAGGCCGGACCCCTGCTCTGGTACGCGGTCGCGGCCGGCGTGGTCGGCCCCGCGGCCATGCTCGCCTTCTACAAGGCCCTCGCCCTCGGCCCGATGGGCGTGGTCTCGCCGCTCGGCTCGCTCGGCGTCGTCGTCCCCGTCTCCGTGGGCCTGCTCCTGGGCGACCGCCCCGGGCTCGCGCAGTTCGCCGGGATCGCGGTGGCCGTGCTCGGCGTCGTCCTCGCGGGCGGCCCGGAGCTGCGCGGCGCGCCCGTCCAGCGCCGCGCGGTGCTGCTGACGCTCGTCGCCGCCTTCGGCTTCGGCGCGGTGATGGCCCTGATCGCCGAGGCGTCCACGACCCTGACCGGCCTCTTCCTGGCGCTCTTCGTGCAGCGCGTGACCAACGTGGCCGTCGGCGGCGGCGCCCTGTGGCTCTCCGTCCGGCGCGGCGGCCGGGCGCTGCCCGAGGGCGGCGGCGGGCTCCGCGCGGTCCGCGCCGCGCTCCCGGCGCTGGCCTTCGTGGGCCTGGCCGACGTCGCCGCCAACGGCACGTACGCGCTGGCCGCGCGGAGCGGCCCGGTGACGGTGGCCGCGGTCCTCGCCAGCCTCTACCCCGTCGTCACGGCGCTCGCCGCGCGCGGGGTGCTGAAGGAACGCCTCCGCGCGGTCCAGGCGGCGGGCGCGGGGCTGGCCCTGGTGGGCACCGTGCTGCTGGCCACGGGGTAGCCGTGCGCCCGCGCGGGACCCGGACGTCGTCCCGCGCGGGGCGGCGCCGCCCGTCCGGGTCCTACGGCCAGAGGAGCTCGCGCTCCCAGCCGCCCGCCGGGTCCCGCCGGTAGCGCAGCCGGACGTGGCGGCGCTGGGCGTCGCCCTGGAAGAACTCGACCTCGGCCGGCTCCACCACGTACAGCGTCCAGCTCTCCGCGTGCGCCTCGGGCTCGCGCAGGGCGCGGTCCCAGGCGGCGGCGCTCGCCTCCGCCAGCTCGTCCAGCGACCCGAGCGGCTCGCTCTGCCGGCCCACCAGCGCGGAGGCGAGGGCCCCGGCGGTGCGGTGGTGCAGGTCCGCGTACGCCTCCTCGGGCGTCCCGGTGACGACCGTGCCCCGGACCCGTACGGCACGGCCGCGCACCGGCCAGTAGAAGCCGAGGGCCGCCTCGGGCCGGGCCGCGAGCTGACGGCCCTTCGCGCTGCCCGCGTGCGAGGCGAAGTGCCAGCCGCGGGCGTCCGCCCCGTGCAGCATGACCGTGCGCAGGTCGGGCCGCCCGTCCGCGTCCGCGGTCGCGAGCGTCATGGTGTGCGGCTCGACCGCCTTGGCCTCCACCGCGTCCGTGAACCAGGCGCGGAAGAGCGCCACCGGCTCCTCGGGCACGTCCGCCGGGTCGAAGGCGGGCAGCTCGGTGTCCCACACGCGGAGAGACCGCAGGGCCTCCTGAAAACGCCGTTCGTCGTCCATGGCGTCCATCATGAGGCCCTGCGGCGCCGGTCCGGGAACCGGCGGGTGATCAGTCGACCAGGCGATCAGGCGATCGAGTGATCGGGGATCAGTCGGTGTAGTAACCCGTCACGTCGGCGATGAGGTCCACCGAGCCGTTGTGGTTGTAGAAGGTCACCTTGCCGTCCTTGACCGGCACGATCACGCCGTTCGGCACGGTCTGCCCGGCGACGACGTTCAGGTTCGACGCGGACGGGCGGGCGGTGCCGTACGGGTAGACGGAGACGAAGCTCGACGCGGTGACGTTGGTCGCCGTCACGTTGAGCACGACCGCCTTGTACTTCGTGCCCACGGTCAGGCTGACCGTCTGGCCCGCGCCGACCTTGGCCTTGGCCACCCCGGTGCCGTTGCGGGTGTCCATCAGGCGCTTGGGCTGCATCCCGGTGAACAGCGCGCCGGAGCCCTCCTTGAAGTACCCGGCGACGTCGGCGAGCACGTCGACCGAGCCGGCCCGGTTGTAGAAGGTGATCTTGCCGTCCTTGACCGGCACGACCGCCATGTTGGGCACGGTCCGCCCCGCCTCGAAGTTGACGTTCGAGACGTTCGGGCGGGCGGTGCCGTACGGGTAGGCGGAGACGAAGCCCGCCGCCGTGGCGTTGGTCGCCGTGATGTTGAGCGCGACGGCGGTGACACCGGGCTCGGTCACCGCGAGGGTCACCGTGCCGCCCGCCTGGATCGCGCCCTTGGCCACGCCGGTGCCGTCGCGCGTGTCCATCAGGCGCTTGGGCGAGACCGGCTGGTACGTGGACCCGGAGGTGCCCTCGGCGTAGTAGCCGGCGATGTCGGCGAGGAGGTCGACGGAGCCGTTCTTGTTGTAGAGCTCGACGTAGCCGTCGGTGACCGGGACGGTCACCAGGTTGGCCGCCGTCTTGCCCGCCTTGAAGTTCAGGCTGGAGGACGAGGTCCGCAGGGTGCCGGACGGGTAGACGGAGACGAAGCCGTCGGCCGTCGCGTTGGTGGCGGTCACGTTGAGCACCACGGAGGTGAGGCCCTCCGCCGGCACCCCGGCCGCGCCCGCGACCTTCAGCCGGACCGTGCCGTTCGGACCGACCTTCGCCTTCGCCGCGCCGAGACCCTCACGGGTGTCGAGCAGGCGCGTCGGGGTGACGGGGGTGTAGGTGCCGGGGAGCGTGCTGAGCGAGCTGCCCTTGACGTCGAAGACGCCCTGGGCGCCCCGGGCGGGGCCCACACCGTCCAGCGGACGGACGGTCAGCTCCCAGCGGTACTGGTTGGACTCGATGGCCCGGCCCTTGGCGTCCTTGCCGTCCCACTGCACGCGGACGGTGCTGCCGTCGCCGCGCGTGCCGCTGAAGGTGCGGACACCCTCGCCGTCGCCCTTGGCGATGCGCAGCTCCCAGGAGCCAACCGCCTTCGAGAAGCGCCATTCCGGCGCCCAGACGGCGGCGGCGGGCTCGACCCCGGAGCCGGTGAAGGTCAGCGGCTCGACCGAGTGCTGAAGCGCCTTCAGCGGCTGGGCGTCCACTCCCGCGCTCTTGACGTGCACGTTCTTGGCGCCGTCGACGAACGCGACGCCGCCGCCGAACTTGTCGACCGTCCAGGTGGAGCCCCGGCCCGAGCCCACGCCGGCCGGGAGGTCGGCCAGGTCGCGGGTCTGCCCGGAGGCCGCCTCGGTGAGCTTCAGCAGGTCGCCCTCGTGGCGGACCACGAAGCCGTCGCCGAGCAGGGCCTCGCCGGCCGGGACCGCGACGCTCTTGCGCAGCTCCTGGTCGTAGACGCCCGCCCCGTCGGCGCCGCAGGACCAGTAGAGCCAGCGGTCGACGGCCTGGAGCTCGGTGGGCGTGCAGTGGGAGCCCAGGTCGACCGGGGCCGAGGTGGTGCCCGCCGCCAGGTCGTACGCGACGACCTGACCCTCGTTCGCGCCGGCCTTCCAGACCTGGGAACCCCACAGCGCCGCCGCGCCGTCGACCGTGTACCGGACGTCGGTCGCCGTGCTGCCGTCGTTCTCCAGGTCCGCGACGTAGGAGACGCCGTCCCGCCGGGCCAGCACGTAGCGGCCCGCGCCGTCGACCGGCGTGGCGTTCGCGACCGGGAGGTCGGCGGTGCGGCGGGTGGTGGCGCCCGTGGGGACCGTGATCCGCCGGTTGTCCACGTACGCGGAGTCGCCGTCGCCGAGCGCCACCAGACCGGGCGAGCTCGGCGCGATGACCCGGGCGCGCAGCCGCGCGTCGCCCGCGGTCGGCGGGGTCGCGGCCAGGTCGGTGTCGACGTCGTACAGGCCGAGCGTGTCGATGCCGGACACGCTGTCGCTGAGCAGGTTCAGCCGGCCGCCGCCCAGGGCGAGGCCGCCGTAGCGGGCCTTCGCGGCCGGGACCGCGGCGACCTTCACGAGCTTCGGCGCGCCGTCCTCGCCGACGGTGACGCGGTGCACGCCCCACGCGTCGGCGCCGGTGCCGCCGACGGCGAGGACGCTGCCGTCGGGGGCGGTGGCGAGCTGCGCCGCGGCGTGCGGGAGCAGGTCGCGGACCTCGCCGGTGCCGACGCGGACGGCCTTCAGCGGGTGCCCGGTGGTGGTGGCCTCCACCTTCTGGGAGGGCTGCTCGGCGATGAGGAACCAGTCCCCGACAAGCGCCACCTTGGCGTCCCAGGTGTCCTGGAGCGAGGGCGCGTTCGTCTCGGTGGTCTGCTTCGGCTCCGTGCGCGGAGCGGTCCGGATCTTGTAGCCGAGGGTGTCGTAGTACGCGATGCGGTCGGCGCCCAGGGTGACGAGCACGCCCTCGCCGGCCGGCGCGGTCGGCTTGAGGGACGCGGTCGCGTAGTCGAGGAGGTACTCGACGCCGAACTGGCCGGCCTCGCGGTTGAAGCGGAGCAGCGCGCCGCGGGAGTCCTGCTGGAGGACCTCGACCTCGGCGAACGCCTCGGGCAGCGCGGGGAGCGCCTGCTCGGTGGGCGTGCCGTCGACGACCCGGATGAGCTGGAGGGCGTCGAGGTAGGCGCCGCCCGGGCGGGTGGTGGCCGTGACAACGGTGTCGGCGGCGAAGGCGCCGGTGAACTTCCGGCCCTGCGGGACGGCCACGTCCAGGCGCTGCTGCCCGGTCGCCAGGTCCTTGACCTTGACGCGGTCGACGGTCACGGCCGGGTCGGTCTCGACCGACGCGTACAGACCGGAGTGGCCCTTGGTGGCCTGCTCCTGGGTGATCTGCGCGTCGGTGCCGCTCGCGGTGTCGGTCCACACCCAGCCGTTGCCGCCTTCCTGGCGGTGCGCGTAGCCGGTGGCGCCGACCTGGCCGAGCTGCTCGCTCCGGGGCACGAAGCGGCCCGGGTTCGGGATCACGACCTCGCCGGCGGTCTGGGTGCCGGTCGCGTAGGCGGGCGTGGTGAGAGCGGTGCAGAGACCGGCGGAGACTGCGGCGGCGGTGGCCAGAGCCAGCACGCCGCGGGTACGTATGTACAAGGAACTACCCCTCCATGAGCCTGTCGGGCGGCAATGGGGGGCCATCGTTCCGCGCGGAAACCCGCGTGGCCCCCTCCGGCCGCCCCCGCCCGGAATCGGATCGTAACAGGATCATCGGGCGTCGACGCAACCGAATTCGAACCTGTTCAGTCCTTCATGACGGAGCTTCAGGTCTCCAGCTCGGCGAGGTCGTTCAGCTGGTCGGGGTCGAGTGCCGCGAGGGCCGCGAGCTGCCCGGCGGTCATGCCCGCGGGTATCGCGCGCGGCGCGGGCGTGCGCAGCGGCGGCTGCCAGCCCTTCTCCGGGTCGTACGAGCGGACCACCCGCGCGGGCGCGCCCGCGACCACCGCGTGGTCGGGCACCTCGCCCCGTACGACGGCCCCGGCGGCCACCACGACGTTGCGGCCGATGCGGGCGCCGGGCAGGATCACGGCACCGGTGCCCAGCCAGCAGCCCGGCCCGATGACGACGGGCTCGGAGCGCGGCCACTGGCGCCCGACGGGCACGTCCGGGTCGTCGTAGCTGTGGTTGGTCGAGGTGATGTAGACGTACGGCCCGCAGTAGGTGTCGGAGCCGATGGTGATGGGCGCGTCGGCGATGACGTGGCTGCCGCGGCCCAGCACGACCCCGTCGCCGAGGGTCAGCACGGTGTCCTCGCCGAGGTCGAGGTCCGGCAGCATCCCGGCGGTCAGGGTGACCTGTTCGGCGATGATGCAGCAGCCGCCGATCTCGATCCAGCGCTCGCCGAAGACGGTGCCCTGCGGGAAGGCGAGCCGGGTGCCCTCGCCGATCCGGCGGAAGCGCAGCCGCCCCGGGTGCTCGGCGGTGACGGCGCCCGCCTGCTGGATCCGTCGCCAGGCGCCTTGGAGGGCGCGGGCGACGGTCCGGCGGCGCCAGGCGCCGAGCGAGGAGAACGTGTTTCTGTTCCGGGGCACCCGGACACCGTAGTAGGCGGTGTCGTCGCTGATCAGTGCGGTGCGCTGTGATGTCCGTCATGGGCCGCGGCTACGCTTCCGGGCAAGGCGCGACCGACGGAGCGAGCGAGCAGGAGCGAGTCATGACAGAGGCGTTGATCAGGGGCGTGGGCGGCAAGGAGCCGCGGGTGGACCCGACGGCGTTCACCGCCCCGACCTCGGTGGTGCTCGGCGAGGTCACCCTCGGGCCCCGGGCCAGCGTCTGGTACCACGCGGTGCTGCGGGCGGACTGCGGGCCGATCGAGATCGGCGAGGACGCGAACGTCCAGGACAACTGCACGGTGCACGTCGACCCGGGCTACCCGGTGTCGGTCGGCGCGCGGGTGACGATCGGTCACAACGCGACCGTGCACGGCTGTGTGATCGAGGACGACGTGCTGGTCGGCATGGGCGCCACCATCCTCAACGGCGCCCGGATCGGCGCCGGTTCCCTGGTCGCGGCGCAGGCGCTGGTGCCGCAGGGCATGGAGGTGCCGCCCGGTTCGCTGGTGGCCGGTGTCCCGGCGAAGGTCCGGCGCCCGCTGACCGATGAGGAGCGGGCGGGCATCCGGCTCAACGCGGAGATGTACCTGCACCTGGCGAAGGCCCACGCGGAGACGTTCGGCGAGGACTGAGCGGGCGGCGGCGGGGCGGGGGCCGCGTCCGGCGGACGGGCGGGGACCCAGGGTCCCCGGGTCCGGCTCAGACCCGCCCCGGCCGCTTCTTCCGCCCCGTGCGGCCCGCGACGAGGGCCTGGCGGATCTCGGCGGCGGTGCGGCGCGCGTACTCGCTGGTGGCGGTGGTCTCCGCGGTGCCGGGGACGAAGCGGTGCTCCGGCTGCCGGCAGTAGCCGCAGGGGCCGCCGTCGTGGATCAGCCGCCCGTCCTCGCACGCCGGGTTCGGGCAGGGCCCGCGTCCCACGAGGAACTCGGCGATCTCCTGCGGCGCCCAGCGGCGCCGGTTGTCCTCGTCGCGCTCGTGGATGGCGTGGGACCAGCGGGTGTGCCAGCGGCGCTCGACGCGGTCGAGGAGCTGGGCCGGGGTCCGGTGGCCGAGCTCGTCGGCGAGGATCTCGGGCAGGCTGCGCGGGAGGCGGTGGCCGAGCGCCTGGAGCAGCGGCTGCGGGAAGCCCTGCATGATGAAGCCGATCGGGTCGGTGCCCGGGCCCCGCTTCCAGGTGCGGCAGCGGCAGGCGCCGTCCGCCGGGAGGGGGCCGCCGCAGCGCCCGCACCGGCCTCGGCAGTCGGCGCACAGCCCGTTGTCGAGCCCGTCGAGGTGCGGGGCGGGCGCCCGCCCGCAGTCCACGCAGCAGGCGGCGCACATGCCGCACAGCCGCTCGTCGCCGATCCGGGTCGACCAGGGGCGCTGCTGGCAGCGGCAGCACAGGTGGGACCGGCAGTGGTCGCCGTGGGCACCGTCGTACCTGTCGAGCACGGCGCGGCTCCTTTCCTCTCGCCTGCGGGGGGGCTCCCCCCGTAGGTCAGTCCGCGACGGCCGGCGCGGCCTCGGCGCGCGCGGTGGCGTCGGCGGCGGCCTTCTTGGCCCGGTTCTTCAGGATGAGCATCGAGGCGAGGCCGATGAGGACCGCGAGGACCAGGCCGAGCCAGGAGAAGCGCTTGAGCCACGCCTCGGCCACGATGCCGACGGAGTAGATGACGGCGGTGGTGCCGCCGGCCCAGAGGATGCCGCCGAGGACGTTGGCGACGAGGAACTTCCAGTACGGCATCCGCAGCACGCCCGCGAGCGGTCCGGCGAAGATCCGCAGCAGGGCGACGAAGCGGCCGAAGAAGACCGCCCACATGCCCCACTTCTCGAAGGAGCGCTCGGCGAGCCCGATGTTGGCCTCGCTGAAGTGCTTGGGGAATCTGCGGCCGAGCTTCGCGAGCAGCGGCCGGCCGCCCTTGCGGCCGATCGCGTAGCCGATCGAGTCGCCGATGACGGCACCGGCGCTGGCGCAGGCGCCGAGGACGTACGGGTCGATGTGGCCGTGCTGCGAGGCGAGCAGGGCCGAGCTGACGAGGACGATCTCGCCGGGCAGCGGGATGCCCAGGCTCTCCAGCCCGATCACCACCCCGACCAGCGCGTAGACGGCGACCGCGGGGATCGTCTCCAGCCACTCCTGGACGTGCACGCGGGTTCCTCTCCCTGCCGGCTTCCGAACCCCGGCACTCTACCCGGTCACGGGGTGCCGACCGGGGCCTCGGTCCGCAGCCGCAGGTCTCGGGAGGAGGCGCCGGCCCACAGCGTCCGCCGGCCGGTGCCGAGGACCCAGCCGTGCCGGGCGGGGTCCCAGGAGGAGAGGGTGCGGGCGGCGATCCGCAGGGTGACGCGGCGGCTCTCGCCGGGGGCGAGGACGAGCCTGCGGTAGCCGGCCAGCAGGCGGCGCGGCTGGTCGACGCCGAGGGCGGCGAGGTCCGGGGAGGGGCCCGCGTAGACCTGGGCCACCTCGGTGCCCGCGCGGGCGCCGGTGTTGGTGACGGTGAAGGAGACGTCCAGCGCGTCGCGGGCCTCACCCGTGGGGGTGACGCGGAGGCCGGTGTAGTCGAAGCGGGTGTACGAGAGGCCGTGGCCGAAGGGGAAGAGCGGGGTCACGTCGTGGGCGTCGTACCAGCGGTGGCCGACGTGGACGCCTTCCGCGTACGTCTCGGTGCCGTCCTTCCCGGGGTAGCGCGCGGGGTCGCCCGCGGTGGGGTGGCGGTCCTCGGCGGCGGGGAAGGTCTGGGTGAGCCGGCCGCCGGGGTCGGTGTCGCCGAAGAGCACGGCGGCGGTGGCGGCGGCGCCCTCCTGGCCCGGGTAGTACATCTGGAGGACGGCCGCGGTGTCCGCGAGCCACGGCATGGTGACGGCGGAGGAGGTGTTGAGGACGACGGTGGTACGGGGGTTGGCGGCGGTGACGGCGGCGATCAGGGCGTCCTGGCGGCCGGGCAGGGCGAGGGTGGCGCGGTCGCGTCCCTCGGTGGCGTCCTCGTAGGCGAAGAGCACGACGGCGTGGGCGGCGCGGGCGGCGGCGACCGCCTCGGCGAGGTCGGCGGCGCGGCTGGTGTCGTGCGCGGCGCGGAGCCGGAAGAGCTGCCCGTCGGCGCCGCCGCGGGCGGTGACGGTGAGCCGGTGGGGTCCGGGGGCGAGGCGGCGGTCGGCGCGGCGCAGGCTCAGGCCGTCGGCGGCGCGGGAGACGAAGCCGCCGGTGAAGTACTCGGCGACGCCGGTGCCGGCGGGGAAGAGTTCGGTGCCGTCGAGGGTGACGCGGGGGCGTTCGCCGCCGTGGTGGACGAAGAAGCTCCAGTCCCGGTCGGCGGCGGTGGTGGTGAGGGTGCCCTCGTAGTGCCAGGTCTCCCCGGCGGCGACGGCGACGGCGTCCAGGTTCCGGGCGGGGGCGGTGGCGGGCAGCGGGCGGCCGTAGGGGTCCTCGCCGAGGGCGTACGTGACGGTGGCGCCGGGCCCGGCGCGGTCGCGCAGCGCGTCGAGCGGGGCGGCGGCGGTGTCGGGGACGACGTGGGCGCTGCCGCCGCCGCTGACGAAGGGGACGGCGGCGGTGGGGCCGATGACGGCGAGGGAGCGGGCGGCGGCGCCGGTCAGCGGCAGGGCGCCGGCCTCGTTGCGCAGCAGGGTGGCCCCGGCGGTCGCGACGCGCAGGGCGAGGCGGGCGCCGGCGGCGGCGTCGCGCTCGGGGCGGACGGAGCCCTCGTCGAGGAGGCCGAAGCGTTCGCGCACGGAGAGGATCCGGGCGACGGCGCCGTCGACGACGGAGCGTTCGACCCGCCCGTCGTCGACGGCACGCCGCAGGGCGGCCCCGTAGTGGGTGCCGCCTGGCATCTCCATGTCGCAGCCGGCGGTGAGGGCGGCGGTGGAGTGGACCGCCTCCCAGTCGCTCACGACCCAGCCCGTGAAGCCCCAGCGGGTGCGCAGGACGTCGGTGAGCAGGGCGCGGTTCTCGGTGGCGTGGACGCCGTCGACCTTGTTGTACGCGGCCATGACGGCGCCGGCCCCGGCGGCGACGGCGGCCTCGAAGCCGCGCAGCTCGGTCTCGTGCAGGGCCTGTTCGCCGGCCCGGACGTCGACGGTCTCCCGGTCGCGTTCCTGGTTGTTGAGGGCGAAGTGCTTGACGGTGGCGATGAGGCCCTCGTCCTGGATGCCGCGGATCTCCTCGGCGACGAGGTCGGCGCAGAGCAGCGGGTCCTCGGCGAAGGTCTCGAAGTTGCGGCCCGCGTAGGGGGTGCGGATCAGGTTGACCATGGGCGACAGGAGCACGTCCTGGCCGAGCGCGCGGCCCTCGTGGCCGATGACCCGGCCGTAGGCGCGGGCGAGTCCCGGGTCGAAGGAGGCGGCGAGCATGACCGGGGCGGGCAGCGCGGTGGCGGGGCGGGCGACCCGCACGCCGGCGGGTCCGTCGGCGAGCCGGAGCGGCGGAATGCCGAGGCGGGGGACGCCTGGCACGTGACCGGCCTGGCCGAGGCTCGCGGGGTCGGCGGCGCCGTGCAGCAGGGCGGTCTTCTCGTCGAGGGTGAGCTCGGCGAGGAGCTCGCGCACCCGGGCGCTGGGCCGGGCGGGGGCGGCGGGGCCGGGCGGGGCCGGGGCGGCGAGGGCGCGGGCGGTGCCGGGGGCGACGGCGGTCAGGGCGGCGGCTCCGGCGAGGGCGACCAGCAGGCGCCGCCGGGAGACCGCGCGGGGGCCGCGCGCTCCGTCGTGGCGGGGTGAGGGCACGGCGGCGCTCCTTCGGGCCGGCACGATTCCTGCGATCATGCGCTGATCGCAGGATGCGTGACGGTGCGCCCGATTCCACGCCGCCGTGCCGGGGTTCCGCCGGACGGGCGGCGGCTCCCCGGGGGACCTCCGACCTGGGGCGGTGCGCCCCCGGGAGCCTCAGCCGCCGGGGCGGAGGGTCGCCGGAGCCCTCAGGCGCCGGAGCCCTCAGGCGCCGGAGCCCTCAGGCGCCGAGGCGGCGGCCCCCCGGAAGAAGCCTCAGCCGCTGGGGCGGAGGGTCCAGACGACGGTCATCTCGCCGGTGACGGCGCCGTCCTCGCGCGTGAGGTCGATCCGTACGGGGAACTCGGGGCGCTGTCCGGCGTCGAGCTCGGCGACGACCTCGGCGGCCGGGCGGCCGAGGGTGGCGGTGGCGGTGACGACGCCCATGGCGAGCTTCTTGTAGCCGATCTCGGCCTTGACGGCGAGCGGCACGGCCCGGCCGAGCTGGTCGCCGAAGGCGGCGAGGACGATCGCGCCGCTGGCGGACTCGGCCAGGGTGAACATGGCGCCGGCGTGCGGGCCGCCGACGTGGTTGTGGAAGTCGGCCTGGTCCGGCAGGCGCACGACGGCGCGCTCGGCGGTGGTCTCCAGGAACTCCAGGTTGAGGGTCCGGGCCATGGGCACCGTGGCGGCGAGCATCTCGCCGACGGTCATCTGGTCTGCGCTCATGACCCGTGATGTTACCCACGAGTAGTAGTCTTCGCCATCCCCGCACGGGGGCGGCCGTAGCCGGGCCACCGCCGCCCCTCTATCGTTACCAGCCATGTGGCCAGGACAGCAGCCGCCCGGGGGCGAGCAGAACCCGCAGGACCAGAGTCAGAACCCGTACGCGCAACCGGGGCAGCCCGGCTACGGGCAGCCGAACCCCTACGCGCAGCCGGGGTACCAGCAGCCCAACCCGTACCAGCAGCAGCCGCCGGGGCAGCCCGGCTACGGCCCGCAGAACCCGCCGTACGGGCAGCCGCCGCAGCCCAACCCGTACCAGCAGCCGACCGCGCCGCAGTACGCCGTGCCCGGCCCCGTCCCGCCCGGCGGCGGTGACGGCGGCAAGAAGAAGCAGACCACCGTCGTGGCGATCGTCGCCGCCGTGGCCGTGCTCGCCGCCGCCGGAGTCGCCGGCTACCTGGTCCTCGGCAAGGACGACGGCAAGAAGAACCAGGCGGACGACCCGAAGCCGGCCCCGTCCAGTTCCTCGCCCGCCACCCCCTCGTCCCCGCCGCTCGACAACCCGCGCGGCGGCGCCGACCACCAGCCCGTGATCCCCGGCTGGAAGGTCGTCTACAACCCGAAGTACGGCACCCTCTTCGACGTACCGCCCGAGTGGGAGGTGTCGAAGCCCGGCATCGTCACCTTCTTCGAGGACGAGAAGAAGGGCGACGGCTCCCCCGTCGTCACCATGTCCTCCCCCGCGCACTTCAAGCGCAACTGGTGCTCCTTCGACACCGACAAGAACGGCACCCCGGAGACCTGGGGCCTGAGCTCCGCCGGCACCAAGGGCGGCCAGGGCGCCAAGAACACCGACGAGGCCGCCTACAACGAGGCCGGCAACTGGGTGTGGGCCGGCTACGCCCAGCACATGCCCAAGGGCACCATCAAGATCACCAAGTCGGTGCCGTACACCACCAAGTCCGGCCTCCAGGGCAGCATGTCCACCGCCACGGCCCCCGGCATCACCAAGCGCAACAAGTGCGAATCGGACGGCAAGTCGATCGCGTTCTCCTTCAAGAACAGCAAGGGCGACTTCTCCTCCTTCGTGCTGTACGCCGCGGCCGGAGTGAAGGAGGAGCTGCCCGACACCACGATCCAGCAGATCCTCACCACCGTCCGGCTCGCCCCGGAGCCCCCGGAGTCGTCCTGAACCGCGCGCGCATCCCCGGCTGGGCCGGGCGGAACTACCTGCTGCTGACCGCCGCCGCGATCATCACCAACCTGGGCACCCACGGTGCCCTGATCGCGGCGGCGTTCGCCGTCATCCAGTCCGGCGGCGACGGCGGCGACGTCGGGCTCGTGGCCATGGCCCGCACCCTGCCGCTGGTCCTCTTCCTGCTCATCGGCGGGGCCGTCGCCGACCGGGTGCCCCGGCACCGGGTGATGGTCGCGGCCAACGCCCTCAACTGCGTCTCCCAGGCCGTCTTCGCCGTGCTCGTCCTCACCGGCGAGGCGCGGCTGTGGCACATGATGCTGCTGACCGCCCTGTGCGGCACCGGGCAGGCGTTCTTCAACCCGGCCGCCGAGGGGATGCTGATGTCCAGCGTCAGCGGCGAGCAGGTCAGCCGCGCCTTCGCGCTCTTCCGGATGGCGATGCACGGCGCCGGCATCGGCGGCGCCGCGCTCGGCGGCGCGATGATCGCCGCCATCGGCCCCGGCTGGGTGCTCGCCGTCGACGCGGTCGCCTTCGCCCTCGCGGGCGCCCTGCGCGCCTTCCTCGACGTCAAGCACATCCCCGAGCGCGGGGCGGGCGGCGGGCTCCTCGCCGACCTGCGCGAGGGCTGGGACGAGTTCGCGAGCCGCCCGTGGCTGTGGGCGATCGTCGCGCAGTTCTCCATCGTGGTGGCGCTGGTCGGCGCCGCCGAGTCGGTGTACGGGCCGCTGGTCGCCCAGGACGAGCTCGGCGGGGCGCGGCCGTGGGGCCTGGCGCTCGCCGCGTTCGGGGTCGGGACGGTGGCCGGCGCGATCCTGATGATCCGCTGGAAACCGCGCCGGATGCTGCTGGTGGGGACCGTGTGCGTGTTCCCCATCGCGCTGCCCTCGGCGGCGCTCGCGGTGCCCCTGGACGTGGTCGGCCTGTCGGTGGCGATGTTCGTCAGCGGCGTGGCCATCGAGGTCTTCGGCGTCTCGTGGATGACCGCGCTGCACCAGGAGATCCCGGAGGACAAGCTGTCCCGGGTCTCCGCGTACGACTGGTTCGGCTCGACCGCGATGCTCCCGCTGTCCACCGCGCTCGCGGGCCCGGCGGAGGGCGTCTTCGGACGGAGCAACGCGCTGTGGGGCTCGGCGGCGCTGATCGTCGTGGTCACGGCGCTGGTGCTGCTCGTACCGGACGTACGGCATCTGACCCGCCGGACGAAGCGGATATCGGGGTCGGCCGAGGCGGGGACCGGGTCGGGGTCCGATGCGGGGACCGGGCCGGGGACCGAGGCTGGCACCGGGCCGGGGACCGAGGCTGGCACCGGGCCGGGGGCCGAGGCGGTGCCGACGGCGGCGGCCGTGCCGACCGTGCCCGCGGGGACGCCCGAGCGGCACGAGGCCGGCTGAGGTGACGAGGGGGTCGGGACACCGGCCCCCTCCGGCGTCCCGGGGGCCGGTGGGGTCGGGACATCGGCCCCCTCCGGCCCCCGGGGTGGCTCTCACCCGATCCCGAAGGCCCCCTCGGGCGGTACGGGCGACGGGACCGCGTCCGCGTCGAGGACCGGGCGCGCGTCGCCGGTCAGGCGGGCCAGGGACTCGCCCCACTCCACGCGGGCGGGGAAGGCGTCGGCCGCCGCGCGGCGGGCCAGGCGCGCGGTGTCGACGGGCCGGTCGGAGGCGACCAGCACCGCGTTGCCGAAGCGGCGCCCGCGCAGGACCGCCGGTTCGGCGATGAGCGCGAGCTCGGGGAAGACGGCCGCGAAGGTGGCCAGCTGGGAGCGGAGGAAGCCGAAGGGCGCGCCGTCGGCGAGGTTCGCCGCGTAGGTGCCGCCCGGCCGCAGCACCCGCCGGGCCTGCCGGGCGTACTCGACCGAGGTCAGGTGCGCGGGCACCCGCGAGCCGCCGAACACGTCCGCGACCAGCAGGTCCGCCGAGGCGTCGGGCGCCGCCTCCAGCCACGCGCGGGCGTCCGCCCCGTGCACGGCGATCCCCGAGCCCCCGGGCAGCGGCAGGTGCTCCGCGACCAGGGCGAGCAGCCCCCGGTCGAACTCGACGACGTCCTGCCGGGAGCCCGGCCGGGTCACGGCGACGTACCGGGGCAGGGTGAGCGCCCCGCCGCCGAGGTGCAGCACGTCGAGCGCGGCGCCCTCCTCGGCGGCGTGGTCGACGACATGGGCGAGCCGCTGCGTGTACTCGAACTCCAGGTGCGCCGGATCGTCGAGGTCGACGTACGACTGCGGCGCCCCGTCGACCGTGAGCAGCCATCCCCGCTCGGTGTCCACGTCGGGCATGAGCCGCGCGAGGCCCTGATCGACCTCGCGCACCACGGGAATCTGCTCGTTCACGCCCTCATTGTGCACGCGGGGTCCGGACCGGCCCGAACCGGCCCGGACCGCACCGGCCATGGCCGGGCCGGGCCGGGCCGGGCGATGGCCGACCCGGTCGGGACGGGCGACGGCCGACCCGGGCCGGGCCGGTCCGGCTACGCCCGTCGCCGGTCCGGCCCCCGGGTCCTCCCGTCACAGCACCTCCGTCACCGTCCCCGCGCCGATCGTCCGGCCGCCCTCGCGGATCGCGAAGCCGAGGCCGGGCTCCAGGGGCGTGTCGCGGCCGAGCTCGACGGTCATCGTGACCGTCTCGCCGGGGCGGGCCGCGGGCCGGTCGCCGAGGTCGACGGCGCCGACGACGTCGGCCGTGCGCAGATAGAACTGCGGGCGGTAGCCGCTCGTCAGCGGGGTGCTGCGGCCGCCCTCGCGGGCGGACAGCACGTACACCCGGGCGGTGAAGCGGCGGCGTGGGTCCACGCTGCCGGGCGCCGCCACGACGTGACCGCGTCGGACGCCGCCGCGCGGCACCCCGCGCAGCAGCAGCGCCACGTTGTCGCCCGCCTGCGCCGACTCCATCGGCTTGCCGAAGGTCTCGACGCCGGTCACGACGGTGTCGAGCCCGGTGCCGGGCACCTGCACCCGGTCGCCGACCCGCACCGTGCCGCGCTCGACGGCGCCGGTGACGACCGTGCCCCGGCCGGTGATGGTGAGCACGTTCTCGACCGGCAGCAGGAACGGCGCGTCCACGTACCGCTCCGGCACCGGTACGTACGTGTCGACCGCGTCGAGGAGCGCCTCGACCGAGGCGGTCCAGCGCGGGTCGCCCTCCAGCGCCCGCAGCCCGGAGACCCGCACCACGGGGACGGAGTCGCCGCCGTACCCGTGCGCGGTGAGCAGCTCGCGGACTTCCAGCTCGACCAGGTCGGCCAGCTCGTCGTCCGCGCCGTCCGCCTTGTTGAGCGCGACGACGATGTGGTCGACGCCGACCTGCCGGGCGAGCAGGACGTGCTCGGCGGTCTGCGGCATGATCCCGTCGAGCGCGGACACGACGAGGATCGCCCCGTCGAGCTGGGCGGCTCCGGTGACCATGTTCTTGATGTAGTCGGCGTGACCGGGCATGTCGACGTGGGCGTAGTGGCGGGTCTCGGTCTCGTACTCGACGTGCGTGACGTTGATCGTGATGCCCCGGCGCGCCTCCTCGGGGGCGCGGTCGATCCGGTCGAAGGGGACGTACGCGGTGGGTCCGCCGGAGGACCGCTCGCTGAGGACCTTGGTGAGGGCGGCGGTGAGCGTGGTCTTGCCGTGGTCGACGTGGCCCATGGTGCCGATGTTGAGGTGCGGCTTGGTGCGCGTGTACGCCTGCTTGGGCATGGCTGAGTCGCTCGTTTCGGTGCTCGAAGCGTGTGCGGGGACCCCGGGGCCGGACCGACCCTCCCCCTGTGGGGTCCGCCGGACGGTCCGGGGAGGGTCAGCTTCGGTAGCAGCCGGGCGTCGCCACGAGCACGGCAGCCTTCGGCGCGTCCGCGACTGCGGACGGCGCTGCGGGGAAGGCGTACCGGGACATGCCCCCGATGATGACGGCCCGAGGTCTCCGGGTCGACCGAATTTCGTCTTGCTCAGAGGTTCTTGAGGGCTTCGCGCACGGAGAGCGGGGAGAGCCGGGAGGTGTTCTGGGCGACGAAGGCGCGCACCTCGGCGGGGTCGGTCTTGGCGTACTCGCGCAGGCTCCAGCCGATCGCCTTGCGGATGAAGAAGTCGGGGTGTCCGGAGCGGAGCAGGCAGTAGGAGAAGAGGCGCTCGGTGTCGGTCGCCTCCTTGAAGCGGAGCTGGTGCAGGATCGCGGTGCGCGCCACCCACAGGTCCTCGTCGGCGATCCACTCGTCCATCCGCTCCGCGAGCGCGGGGTCGGCGGCGACGAGCGGCCCGACGACGTGGGCGGCGAGGTGGTCGACGGTGTCCCACCAGGAGACGGTGGTGACGAGCGCGCGGGCGACCGGCAGGAAGCCGGAGGAACAGCGCCGCACGTGGCGGCGCAGGTAGTCGACGGCGAAGTAGTGGTACTCCCGCTCGGGCAGCGCGAAGCAGCGCAGCGCGACGGCGGCGCAGTCGGCCTCGCCGGGCGCGGGGGTGCCGGCCAGGACGGTACGGGAGAGGGCGCGGCGCTCGGGGGTGCGCAGCCCGAGGAAGGGGGCGACGCCCTTCATGTACGCGATCATCTCCTGCGCCCAGAAGGGGTCGCCGCCCGTGGGGTAGAGCTCCGTGAGCCGGCCGAGGAGGGTGTCGGCGAGGGCGCTGCCGGGGACGGCGGGGGCCGCGTCGGGGGTCACCGCCTCACTGTACGGCTCGCGTTCCCGTTCGGGGCATGACGCTCGTTACGGCGATCACACGCGGGTTTCGGTTACTCTCCCCGGATGTTCGAGCCCGTGTCCGTCCGCCGCTCCAGGGTGCTGTTCGCGCCCAAGGCCCGGCTGGCGTATCTCGCCGTGATCCTGCTGGCCGCGGGGTCGTCGGTGCTGCTCTTCGAGCCGCAGCGGCTGCTCTCGGCGGGCTGGCCGCCCCAGTTGAGCGGCGCGGGCGCGGTCGTGGTCTTCGCCGTGGCGTACGGGGTGTGCACGGCGGCGCTGGTGCCGCGCCCGCTGCTGAACCTGGCGGCCGGGGCGCTCTTCGGCGCTCCGGCCGGCTTCGCGGCGGCCCTGGCCGGCACGGTCCTGGGCGCGGGCCTCTCGTTCACGCTGGGCCGGGTCCTGGGCCAGGAGGCGCTGCGTCCGTATCTGCGCGGGCGCTGGCTGCTGGCGGCGGACGGGCAGCTCAGCAGGCACGGCTTCCGGTCGATGCTGGCGATCCGGCTCTTCCCGGGGATGCCGTTCATCGTGGCGAACTACGGCGCCGCGATCTCCCGGATGGGGTACGCGCCGTTCCTGCTCGCGACGGCGATCGGCTCGATCCCGAACACGGCCGCCTATGTGATCGCGGGCAGCGAGGCCACCTCGCCGACCTCGCCCGCCTTCCTCATCTCCTCGGCCTTCATCGTGCTGTCGGTGCTCGCCGCCGGGGTGGTCGGCTGGCGGAAGCGGCACCGGCTGCGGGGCGCCGGGGAGGCGCCGGCGGAGGCGGGAGCGGAGCGTCCGGTGGAGTCGGTGCCGGCCTGATCGGTCTGATCGGCCGGTGAGGGCGCTTTCGGCCTGGTCAGCCGGTCGTCACCGTCGCCGTGCCGATCACCGGGAGGTGGTCGGAGAGGGCGGCGAGCGCCGGATCGGTCAGCACCTCGCAGGAGCCGAACGAACTCTTGGTGAACAGATAGTCGTACTTCCTATCGGTCCGCTGGTCCTGGGCGACGTCGTCCCACATGGTGCCCGAGCCCTTGCGCGCGGTGCCGCTCGCGCCCTGCTCGCACTCGCGGTACTTCGCGTACAGCGGGGCGAGGACGGTGCTGTCCTCGGGGCTCTTGGTGTCGTCCGGCGGGCGGCTGTTGAAGTCGCCGCCGAAGACGGTGTCGTGGCCGTCGCCGACCAGTTCGCCGAACCGCAGGACCTGCTCGGCGCGGTACGAGAAGCCGGCCCGGGGGTCCTGGTCCTCGCCCTTCGGGGTGAGGTGACCGGTGCACAGGCGCACCGGGGTGCCGCTCGTGCGGCGCACGCAGAGCGCCTTCACGAAGAGGCCGGGCTTGGGCGAGTGGAACTCGTAGTCCTGGCGCTCGCCGAAGGTGCCCTTCACCGCGACGGCGATCCCCTGGACGCCGATCAGGTCCTTCCCCCGGCAGCGGAAGTCGGAGGTGGCCTGGGCGGCGGGGTACCGGGGCGGGTACGGGACGGTGGCGCCGGGAGCGACCGGGACCTCGGTGCCGAAGCGGCTCTCGGCGGGGCGGGTGTACGGCAGGAAGGCGACGCTCCAGCCGGGCAGCTTCTCGCCGAGCAGCGTGACCAGGCTCTTGTCGGCGGTCTTGTTGGGGTCGTGGGCCTTGTCGTTCTCGGCGTCGTTGCCGCAGACCTCCTGGAGGAAGACCGCGTCGGCGCCCTTGGCCGTCGCCAGGCCCGCGATCCGGGCCGCCTGGGTGTCCGGCTGGTTCTGCGCCCGGCAGCCGCCGGACTCGCCGCAGACGTTCCAGGTCAGCACCTTCACGGTGCTGGTGGTGGCGGCCACGCTCTCCTCGCGCGGCGCCGGGCCGGCGGAGTCCCGCACGACCGCTCCCGTGTAGACCAGTCCCGCCACGGCCGCCACGGCCAGCGCGGAACCGATTCCCCGACGTATCACGTTTCCCTCCCCGTCCCCCGATGATCATCCGGAGTATAGGGTGCCGAACGAACACGTGATCGAAGGGGGAATCGTGGCGGGAGTGACGGCGGCCGGGCGCCGGGACCGATGGGCGATGGCACTGCTGATGACGGTCGCGGTGACGGCGGCGGTGATGCCGGAGTCCGCGGGCGCGGCGGTCGTCCAGCGGGTCCGCATCACCGATCTGAACGGGGACGGCGCCTCCGATGTCGTGGTGGCCTCGTCGGCCCGCCTGACCCGCTGGTCCGACGGCGCCGTGGGCGCCGCCGACCTGGGCGGCTCCGTCTACCTGCTGCCCGGCGGCCCCGGCGGGTCCCGCCCCGCGGCCGCGCTGGTCGGCCAGGACAGCCCGGCCTCCGTGCCCGGCGACTCCGAGCTCGGCGACACCTTCGGGCAGGCGGTGGCCACCGGCGACTTCGACGGCGACGGCAAGGCCGACGTGGCCTTCGGCAACCCCCACGAGGCGATCGGCACCGTCCCCGACACCGGGGCGGTGACCGTGCAGTACGGCCAGAGCGCGGCCCCCTACCTGGGCGCCGGGCGGGGCGGGCTCACCTGGATCGACCAGAACGCGGCGGGCATCCCCGGCGACAACGAGCCCGAGGACCGCTTCGGCACCAGCCTGATCACCGGCTACTTCAACGGCGACGGCTACGCCGACCTGGCGATCGGCGCCCCGGGCGAGGCCGTCGGCACCGCCTTCGAGGCGGGCCGGGTCACCGTCCTGTACGGCGGGCCCACCGGCCTCACCGCGACCGGCGCGCAGTCCTTCGACGGCTCGGTGGCCGGCGCCGCCGAGCCCTTCGACCACTTCGGCGCCTCGCTCGCCGCGGCCGACCTGCGGGGCGACGGCAAGGACGACCTGGCCGTGCTGGCCTCGGGCGAGGCCATCGGCGGGGTCGACGCCGCCTGGGGCGCCGCCATCGTCCTCACCGGCGCCGCGGGCGGGCTCGACACGGCCTCCCCGGCGGTGGTCAACGTCCAGGGCACCGGCACCTCCGGCCACGTCCGCGCGCTGGTCGCCGGCCGCTTCCACGGCTCGGCCTACGCCGACCTGGCCCTCTTCGCCGACCAGCGCCGTGGCGCCGCGCCCGGCTCGGGCGCGGTCGTCGTGGCGCCCGGCGGCTCGTCCGGCATCGGCACCGCCCCGCTCGTCGCCCTCCCCAATCCGGCGGCCACCGCGGGCGCCTGGTGGGGCGGGTCCCTGGCCGCCGGTGACGTCGACGGCGACGGCCGCGACGAGCTCGCCGTCGGCGCCCTGCGCGGCGCGGGCGGCAAGGGCAGCGTGACGCTCTTCGTCGGCGACCCGGCCGGCCCGACCGCCCGCCCCGCCGTCACCCTCACCGAGGACACCGCTCCGCTCGCGGCGACGGCCAAGCCGGGCGAGGGCTTCGGCTACGCCGTCTCGCTCCAGGACCACACCGGCGACGGCCGCGCCGAACTGCTGGTCAGCGCCCCCTGGGAGGACGCCGTCGCCCCGGTGGCCCGGATCTCCACCACCGGCTCGGTGCTCTTCGAACTCGGCCTGACGGTCCCGGCCACGGGTCCCGCCGCGATCAGCTCGGTCCTCACCACCCGCGCCTCGGCCCCCTCGGCCTTCGGTCCGGGCGGGGTGGGCCTGGCGGGCGGGGTCACGGCCCTGACGGAGAACGGCGTCGAGCCCTCGCCGTGGCTGGACCGGCTGCCGCCGTTCGCGTGACGGCGGGGCGGGCCGGGAGCCGGGGCCTCACAGGGCTTCGACGATCATCGCGTTGGCCAGTCCGCCCGCCTCGCACATCGCCTGGAGCCCGTACCGTCCGCCCCTGGCCCGCAGGGCGTGCACCAGGGTGGCGGTGAGGCGGGTGCCGCTCGCGCCGAGGGGGTGGCCCAGCGCGATGGCGCCGCCGTGGACGTTGACCCTGGCCGGGTCGGCGCCGGTCGCGCGCTGCCAGGCGAGGACGACGCTCGCGAACGCCTCGTTGATCTCGAAGAGGTCGATGTCGTCGAGGCCGAGCCCCGCGCGGCGCAGCACCTTCTCGGTGGCCGGGACGACGCCGGTCAGCATGAGCAGCGGATCGGAGCCGGTCACGGCGAAGGAGTGCAGCCGGGCGAGCGGGCGCAGCCCGAGGCGGCGCGCGGTGGCCGCCTCCATGACGAGGACGGCGGAGGCGCCGTCGTTGACCGGGCTGCTGTTCCCGGCGGTGACGGACCAGTCGATCGCCGGGAAGCGGGCGGCGAAGCCCGGGTCCTCGAAGGCGGGGCGCAGCCCGGCCAGGACCTCGGGGGTGGTGGCCGGGCGCACGGACTCGTCACGGCGCACGTCCCCGTACGGCACGACCTCCGTGTCGAAGAGCCCGGCGGCCCAGCTCCGCGCGGCCTTGGCGTGCGAGGCGGCGGCGAACTCGTCCATGGCGGCGCGCGAGAGGCCGTACTCGGCGGCGATGAGCTCCGCGCTGATGCCCTGCGGCACCAGGCCCTCGGGGTAGCGGGCGGCGACGCCGGGGCCGAAGGGGTCGGCGCCGGGCGGCACGTTCGACCACATGGGGACCCGGCTCATCGACTCGACCCCGCAGGCGACGGCGATGTCGTAGGCGCCGGAGAGCACGCCCTGGGCGGCGAAGTGGACGGCCTGCTGGGAGGAGCCGCACTGCCGGTCGACGGTCGTGGCGGGCACGGTCTCGGGGAGTCCGGCGCCCAGCCACGCGTACCGGGTGGTGTTCATGGCCTGCTCGCCGACCTGGTCGACGGTCCCGCCGATGACGTCGTCGACGAGGGCGGGGTCGAGGCCCGCGCGGTCGACGAGGGCGCGCAGGGTGTGGGACAGCAGGGCGACGGGGTGGACGCCGGCGAGGGCGCCGCCGGGCTTGCCCTTCCCGATCGGCGTACGGACGGCTTCGACGATGACGGCGTCGCGCATGACTCGGCTCCGAGGTGGTGAGTAGGAAATCCGGACCTACACCTGCCGGTAACATAACCCAGTAAGTTGGATTCTCAAACCCACCCCTCCCGGCTGCCTTACCCTTGCCCCATGAAGGCCGCTCCCCGCCCCTGCTCGATCGCCGACACCCTCGCGCTCGTCGGCGAGAAGTACGCCCTGCTCGTCCTGCGCGAGGTCTCGCTCGGCGTCCGGCGCTTCGACCGGATCGCGCGCAACACGGGCGCGCCCCGCGACATCCTCACCGCCCGCCTCAAGCGGCTCGTCGAGGCCGGGATCCTGGAGAAGGTCGAGTACAGCGAGCGCCCCCGGCGCTACGAGTACCGGGCGACCCCGGCGGGCGAGGAGCTCCAGCCGGTGCTGGTGACCCTGATGGACTGGGGCGACCGGCACCTCAACGCGGAGCGGCGCCCGACGCTCCTGGAGCACCGCTGCGGCGAGGTGCTGAGCCCGCGCCTGATCTGCGCGAGCTGCGGCGGCGAGGCGGACACCGCGAGCCTCACCCCCCTCGTCCAGGCCCCGGGCTGGACGGCCGCCGGCCCCGTCGACGACTGAACGGGGCCCCGGCGCGCCCTGGGAACGGGCCTGTCACCTTGGGGCTGTAGGGTGCGCAGCGACCTTCTGACCGCACACGTACATACGGGACGGCCCTGGCCCCATGAGTTGGTTCGAATCATTCATCCTCGGACTCGTCCAGGGGCTGACGGAGTTCCTTCCCATCTCCTCCAGCGCGCACCTGCGGCTGACCGCCGCGTTCGCCGGCTGGGAGGACCCCGGGGCGGCGTTCACGGCGATCACGCAGATCGGCACCGAGACCGCCGTCCTCATCTACTTCCGCAAGGACATCGCTCGGATCGTCTCGGCCTGGTTCCGCTCGCTGTTCGACAAGTCGATGCGCTCCGACCACGACGCCCAGATGGGCTGGCTGGTCATCGTCGGATCGCTGCCGATCGGCATCCTCGGCATCACGCTCAAGGACCAGATCGAGGGCCCCTTCCGCGACCTGCGGCTGATCGCCACCACCCTCATCGTGATGGGCATCGTGCTCGGCATCGCCGACCGCCTCGCCGCCCGCGACGAACTCGGCGGACGCCACCGCGCCATCCGCGAGCGCAAGTCGCTCAAGGAGCTCGGCGTACGCGACGGCCTGATCTTCGGCTTCTGCCAGGCGATGGCCCTGATCCCGGGCGTCTCCCGCTCCGGCGCCACGATCTCCGGCGGCCTGTTCATGGGCTACACCCGCGAGGCCGCCGCCCGTTACTCGTTCCTGCTGGCCATCCCGGCGGTCCTCGCCTCCGGCGTCTTCGAACTGAAGGACGCGGGCGAGGGGCACGTCTCCTGGGGCCCGACCATCTTCGCCACGGTCATCGCCTTCGGCGTGGGCTACGCGGTGATCGCCTGGTTCATGAAGTTCATCACCACGAAGTCCTTCATGCCGTTCGTGATCTACCGGATCCTGCTGGGCATCCTGCTGTTCATCCTGGTCGGCACGGACGTCCTCAGCCCCCACGCGGGCGAGTCCGGGGGCTGAGCGGCCTTGGCCCTGGGGGCTGGCAAGAGATGAACCGAGCCCGACAGAGCGGTTCATCTCCCACAGCTCTCCCACAGGAGCTGGGCCGACAGTAACTGCCCCGCCGCCCCGGCCGGCCGTGGGGGAACGGATACCGACCGGGGCGGTCTTTCGGGGTGCGGCTACAACGCGGGGGCGCCGGAGCCGGGGCACGTCTCGGTGCCGGTTCCGTTGCGCTGGTGCTGGGCCACGGGCTGGCCCTTCTCGGCGCCCACGGTCGCGCCGCACATGGGGCAGTTGCCCTGGACCTCGGCCGGGTCGAATCGCTTGCTCACGTTCCAGTCCTCCTTGGTGTAGGTGGTGCTGAAGGTGGTGCGACGCGCCCTCCCCGGCCGTCGGCCGGAGAGGGTCTAGATCTGGCGCGCGAAGATGCGGGCGCCGTTGTGGAACGAGACGGTCACGCCGCGCTGCGAACCCGGCTCGGGCCGGGTCGACCAGCGCTCGACGGCAGCGACCTCGGGGCTCTCGGCAGCCGCGATGACGGCGGCGAACCACGCCTCCGGAGTATCGGCTGACGCCGGGTCACCAATCGCGGGGGCCGGGGTACCGGTCACCGGCTCGTCCGTGAAGCCCTCGTGCTTGGCGCCGTCCGGGAGCTGCCCGGTGAACTGCCACCGCGTTTCGCTGCCCTGTGCGGAGATGGCGAGCCCGAACGGACAATTCGTGTCGCCCGCCTCGGCGAGGGTCTGCACGCGGGTCACGCCGGGCGTGTTCTTGGCGAGGTCGAGGACGTAGTCGGTGAATCGCTGGGGGCGCATTTGTGATCATTTCCTCTCGTGGCGGCCCACCCATCCTATGGACTGGGGAGGACGGCTGCGGGCCGTCAGTGGGTGACGCCGATGACGATGAGGCCGAGCAGGGTGACGGCGATCAGGACGTAGCAGATCTGCCGCCCGAGCTCCGTCACGGCGACTCCACCGGGACGGGCGGCAGCTCCGTACGGCCGACGAAAGCGGCGCGGCGGCGGCTCGTGCGCCGGTGCTCGCGGAGCTCCTGGAGCAGGGTGCGGCCGGTGATGCCGAGCTGGCGGGCGTAGCTCCAGTTCCCGAGCGGTCCGTCCTGCGGTCCTGTCTCGACGAGCTCGGTCCACATCCGCACGGCGGCCAGCCCGCGCTCGGGCCGCTCGGCCTCCGGGATCAGCATGACGCCCTGGGCGAGGGACGAGCAGTGGGTGAGGAGGTCGTTGGTGAGCTGGGCGATGGCCGCGTCGCTCGGGCAGTGGTGCTCCAGCCGGACGGCGAACGCGATGTGTCTCTCGGCCTCCGCCTCGACGTGTTCCTCTATGCCGTCGGCCGCCGTGGCGAGCGCGGCTCCGAGGTCGACCGCGACCAGCGTCTCGGCCGGCCTGTCGTGCTGGGGCTCCTCGTCCATGCTCCGCTCCCTACCGTCGTGACCTGCGGTGTCTGCGACGGTAGGCCGCGAAATCTCATGGCTGCCGGAGGATTGCGCGGAATTGTGCGGAGTGCTCGACGGCGTGCGCCGGGTTGCTCAAGCGGCGCCGAGGAGGCTGCGAACGCGGCCGATCAGCCGTTGGGCCTTCTCGCCGTGCACCGCGGACTCCGTCAGCCAGTCCCACGATCGCTCGTACAGTTCGACGGACGCCTCGTCGGCGAGCCACATCTCGGTGCCGATCGTCTCGACGATGACGAGGCGCCGGTCGTAGATCCAGAACCCGTGGGACGGCGCGCGGCGGAGCTGCGCGCCGAGGGGGATGATCCCGAGCCGTACGGTGTCGAGGCCGATCACTCCCATGAGCCGGTCCAGCTGAGCAGCATGAACGGCGGCCGGGCTCGTTCGGGCGTGGAGCGCGGTCTCGTGGATCACGAACTCGAACCGCTTGTCGGGGTCGTAAAGCGCCTCCTGGCGTCGTACGCGGGCCCGTACGGCAGCGTCGACATCGCGGGGCGTCTGCCGGAACTCGGCAGCCTGCTCGAAAACCCGTCGGGCGTAGTCGGGTGTCTGGAGCAGCCCCGGTACGCGGACGACCTCGACGCCACGGATGAGCCGCGTGGCAGCGGTCTCGGCGATGCCCTGCTCTTGGCGGGCACGGTGGCCTTGGACGAGCTGGCGCTTCCAGGAGCGGTAGGTGGTCTCCAGCCCGGCCACGCGGGCCTTGAGCTCGCCCACGGCTTCCGGGCGGCCGGCCGCAGCGGCCCATGCCTCCAGGTCGGCGTGGGACGGGGTCTGTTTGCCGCCCTGGAGGCGGGAGACCTTGGAAGGAGGCCAGCCGACGCACTCAGCGAACTCCTTGCCGCTCAGGCCCGATTCGACGCGCAGTTCGCGAAGGCGCGCGCCGAGGGCCTCACGTCCAGACTGAAAGTCCGTGCTCACCCGGTGGACCGTACCCGGTCCGCGTACTCGACAGTCGGGACCGCATAGTGCCAGGCCGCATCACGGGCCTGGCAGGCTGCGGCGATCTCCGCCGGGTCCTCGGAGAGGATTACGCCGAGGGTGACGTCGTTCTCGTCGAAGACGAAGCGGGCGAGGAGCCGGGAGTCGAACAGCCAGAAGTCGTGGTCGGGCAGCCGTAGCCGTTCGGCCTCGGCGCGGGTCAGGTTGCGGATGTCCTCGCCGGCCGCGACGTTGCCCAGCCCGGAGGCCAGGAGGAACGCCTGTCCCTCCGTCAGTGGCTCGTCGACCAGACGCACGCGCTCGAACCGCTTCCCTGCGGTGATCTGCTTCCGTACGTTCTCGCGCCAGGCGTCGACGGGCTCCGCCGCGATGTCGGCGCCGGCCTTCCAGCGGGCCCACTTCGCACTGTTGCGGTCGGTGGCATAGCTGCGGCGGGTCTCCAGCCGCCACGCGGTGTGCTTGAACTCGGCGAAGAGCTCTCGGATGTCGGCGAACGGGACCAGCTCTCGGGCCTCGGTGCGCGGGGCGAACCGGGTGAGGAGGTCGCGCGGCACGGTCACGAAGGTCTCGGTGGGCTTGACGTCTCGGAGCCGGGCGAGCTGGGCGGGGTCGGTGACGCGGTCGCCCTGGACGAGGATGTCGCCGGTGGCCTCGACCTCGTAGAGGGTGGGGCAGTCGCCGTCGTCGCTGGTGGTGCCGAGGAACCTGAGCGGCATCGGGGCCTCCCGTTGTGGTGGGTGAGGCATCCAGGATGCGCGGTTGTGCGGCCCGGCGGGGCGGGATTGCAGCGGATTGCTGACCCGGACACGACGGGGGCGCCCCCTCCTCCTCAGCCCCTTACGCGGGCGCGCCCGGCGGCCGACGCCTGCGCGGATAAGGCGCCGATAAAAGTCCCATAGGCGGTGGACTCGGATTTCGGGCAGTCTCGGGGTCCGCCCGGTCCACTCGGTCCGGGCGGTGGCGGACCCGAGAGACCTGGAGTGTGCGATGGGCGAGGCCGTGGGCATCGGCGTGCGGGCGAACGAGACGGCGGTGCCGGTGATGCCGTGTGTGTCGGTGGACGAGACGCTGGAGTTCTACCAGGCGCTGGGGTTCGCCGTGATCCACGAGCAGCGGCGGCCGTACGTGTACCTGGCGTTCGAGTGGAGCGGCTTCCAGCTCCACTTCGGCGCCGCCCCCAAAGGCTTCGACCCGACTACGGAGGACGGCGGGGGCTGCCTGGTCGTCGTGGACGACGTCGCCGCCTACCACGCCGAGTTCACGCGGGCGATGCGGGCCGCGTACGGGAAGGTCCTGGCCAAGGGGCGGCCTCGGATCACCCGGTTCCGGCCCGGTGCCAGCCGGTTCACCCTGGTCGACCCGGCCGGCAACGGCATCATCTTCATCCAGCGCGACGAGCCGAAGGAGCTGGAGTACGGCGGGGCGAAGAGCCTGACGGGCCTGGCCAAGGCGGTGGACAACGCCCGGATCTTCGCCGAGTTCAAGAACGACGACCGCACCGCCCTGCGCGTCCTGACCACGGCGCTGCGCAAGCACGGGGACACCGCCCCGGCCCCCGAGGTCGCCGCCGCGCTCGCCACTCTGATCGAACTGGCCACCGCCCTGGAGGAGACCGGGCAGGTCGCGGAGTGGCGCGAGCGGCTGGCCGCGCTCGACCTGACCGACGCCGAACAGCGGGAGGTCGAGGCCGGGCTGCGCGGCGCGGCCGACCTGGACCTGTGGCGCACCACCACCGGCCCGGACCCGGACCCGGACCCCGCTTCCTGAACACCCCCGCCGGGCCGGGGTCCCGGCCGCGTACGCGGGAGTGAATGTGGGTCCCGCGCTGGCCTGTCGGCGCGGGCGGGCCGAACACGGGTGCCGATACTGCCGGGACCCGGGTACCGCAGGGGTGGCCCGCGCGTTCCCGCACCCGAGGTGTCCCGTGTGCCCGTCCCGCAGTGCCGCGTACCGCCGTCTGCGCGCGTCGGCGGTCGCCGTCGCCGCCGCCCTCGTGCTGCCCCTCGCGGGCATCGCCTCGACCACGCCCGCCCACGCCGCCGCCCCCTCGGTCGAGATCCTGCCCGGCGACCCCGGTACCCTCTCCTTCACCCCGTCCAGGCCCTCGGTCAAGCCGGGCGGGAAGACCACGGTCGAGGTCACGTTCAGGGCCGACCAGGACCTCCAGCGGGTCGTCATCACCCTACGGCCGCAGGCCGGTCTGACGCTCAGGCCGTTCGGTTCGGGGCTCCTCTGCTCCGCCAGCCAGAGCACGTACGAGTGCAAGACCCTGCCCACGGGACAGTCCGTGAAGATCAGCCTGGAGATCATCGCCGATGCCTCCGCCGCCCCGGGTTCGGACCTGGGCGTCACCATCGACCCGTACACCGACCAGGGCCCCGCCCTTCCGCTGAACGTACCCGTGCACATCCAGGGCGCGCCCTCCCCCACGAGCCGGTTCGTGCCCGTGCAGCCGACCCGTCTGATGGACAGCCGCACCGGGCTCGGTGTACCCAAGGCCAAGATCGGCCCCGCAGGCACCGTCACCCTCCAGGTCGCGGGCCGGGGCGGGGTGCCCGCCGTCGGTGTCACGGCCGTCATTCTCAACGTCACCGCGACCGGCCCCACGGCGGGGACCTTCGTGTCCGTCTACCCGGACGGAACCACCCGCACCGGCGCGTCCAACCTCAACGTCACCGCGGGCCAGACCCGTCCGAACCTGGTGGTCGTGCCCGTGGTCAACGGCAGGGTGGACTTCTACAACCACGCCGGATCCGTCGACCTCCTCGCCGACGTCTCCGGCTACTACACCGGCTGACCCACCCAGCACTCCACGGGCCCCGCCGGACTCAGGCCCGGTACGGCACCCGGGCCAGGTCCCTGATCTCGCCCGTGGTGCCCCACTCGTTCTTGCCGAGGCGGGACAGCGGGCGCAGCAGCGTCATCTCCGGGTGTCCGTCCACGAGCACCGCCTCGTCCACCGCCGCGTGCACCACCCGGCCGAAGACCACCGTCGAGTCGCCGATCCGCACGGTGCTGTGCAGCACGCACTCCAGCGCCACCGGCGAGCCCGCGACCCGGGGCGGGCGCACCCGCAGCGCCGGTTCCCGCTCGATGCCGCAGGCGTCGAACTCGCTCGTGCCGCGCGGGAAGTCGGTGGCCGTCGCGTTGATCCGCTCGAAGAGTGCCTCGGGCGCGAAGTTCACCGTGAACTCCCCCGTCTCCTCCACGTTGCGCAGCGAGTCCTTGCGCCCCACCGAGGTGAACTGCACGACGGGCGGCACGACCGAGGCGATCGTGAAGAAGGAGTGCGGGGCCAGGTTGTCCGTCCCGTCGGCGGCCGTCGTCGACACCCAGGCGATGGGCCGGGGCACCACGGTGGCGGTGAGCAGCCGGTAGAAGGCGTTCGGGTCGGTCAGTTCGGGATCGAAGTGCGCGCGCATGGCCGAAAGTATGACGGATCTCGTACCAGGCCCCTCGCGCACGCCCCTTGGCCCCCGGCCCGCGCTGCCCGACACTGAACCGATGACGCAGCGCGTGGATCTCGCGACCGTGATGGACCGGCTCGCCATCGACGACCTGATCACCGGCTACGCGGTGGCCGTGGACGACTCCGACTGGACGGCGTACCGCGCGCTGTTCGCCCCCGACGGGCGCGCGGACTACCGCGGCTCCGGCGGGATCGAGGGCCCCGCGGCGGAGGTCGCCGACTGGCTCGCCGAGACGATGCGCCTGTTCCCCGTACGCCAGCACCTCATCGTGAACCGGCGGGTGCGGATCCAGGACCTCGGCGGCTATCCGGGCGACACGGCGACGGTGGCCGCCGACTACGTGAACCCGATGCGTTTCGAGTCGGGCGAGGACTTCGTCTGCGGCGGGCGCTACGCCTTCGCGCTGCGGCGCGCGGGGCGGGGCTGGTTGCTGCGTTCGGTCGTCGTCGAGGAGAAGTGGCGCCGCCTGTGACACCAGGCGGCCGGGCCGCGCGCACACTGGTGGGGGTCCCCCCGGGCGACGTCCGGGGGAGCGGCACCGGGAGGCACCGTATGCGCAATCCGTTCGCGCGCCCGGGGCTCCGGTCCGGGCTCGCCCGGTCCGCCCTCGCGGTGCCGCTGGGCGCGCTGCCCGCGCTCGCCTTCCCCGCGCCGTCGCTGTGGTGGTTCGCGTACGTGGCCCTGGTCCCCTGGCTGCTGCTGATCCGTACGGCGCCGAGCGCGCGGCGGGCCGGGCTCGACGGCTGGTGCGGCGGCATCGGCTTCATGCTCGGCGTGCACCAGTGGCTGCTGCCGAGCCTGCACGTCTTCCTGCTCGTCCTCGCCGCGCTGCTGGGGCTGCTGTGGCTGCCGTGGGGGTGGCTGGTGCGGGCGATGCTGGGCGGGCGGCCGTCCGGCCGGCGGGCCGCCGCCGCGCTGGTCGTCGTCCCGTCCGGCTGGCTGCTGGTGGAGCTGGTCCGCTCCTGGCAGGGCCTCGGCGGGCCGTGGGGGCTGCTGGGGGCGAGCCAGTGGCAGGTGCCGGCGGCGCTGCGGCTCGCCTCGGTCGGCGGGGTCTGGCTGGTCAGCCTGCTCGTGGTGGCGGTGAACACCGCCCTCGCCCTGCTCCTCGCGGTGCGGGAGGTGCGCCGTACCGCGCTGGTGGGGCTGGTGGGCTGTGCGCTGCTGCTGGGGCTGGTGTGGTGGGGCGTCGCCCCGCCCCGTACCGACGGCACGGCGCGGATCGCGGTGGTCCAGCCGGGCGTGTTCGACGGGCCGGGCGGGGCGGACCGGCGGTTCGACCGCGCCGAGCGGCTCACCAGGACGCTCGCCGGGGACCGGCCCGACCTGGTGGTGTGGGGCGAGAGCAGTGTCGGCGCGGACCTGGGCGACCGGCCCGACCTGGCCGCCCGGCTCGCCGCGCTGTCCCGGACGGTCGGCGCGCCGCTGCTGGTCAACGTGGACGCGCGCCGCTCCGACCGGCCCGGCATCTACAAGAGCGCGATCCTGATCGGCCCCGACGGCCCGACCGGGCAGCGGTACGACAAGATGCGGCTGGTCCCCTTCGGCGAGTACGTCCCGGCGCGTGCCCTGCTCGGCTGGGCGACCTCGGTCGGCAAGGGCGCGGCGGGCGAGGACCGCCGCCGGGGCACCCACCCGGTCGTGATGACGCTGCCCGCGTCGGCCGGCGGCGGCGCGGGCGCGGGTCTGCGGGTCGGGCCGCTGGTCTGCTTCGAGTCGGCGTTCCCCGACATGACCCGGCGGCTGGTCGAGGACGGCGCCGAGGTGGTGGTGGCGCAGTCGGCGACCTCCACGTTCCAGGACACCTGGGCCCCCGCGCAGCACGCCTCGCTGGGCGCGCTGCGGGCGGCGGAGGCGGGGCGTCCGGTGGTGCACGCGACGCTGACCGGGATCAGCGCCGCCTACGGTCCCGACGGGCGGCGGGTCGGCCCCGCGCTGGGCACCGACCGCAGCGCCGCCGTGGTCTACACGCTGCCGCTCGCCCACGGGACCACCGGCTACGCGCGCTTCGGCGACTGGGCCGTGCACGGCGCGCTGCTGGTGATCGGCGCGCTGTGCGCGGTCGCGGGCGCGCGGGCGCTCAGGAAGCCTGGGCGAGGGCTTCGCGTACGACCCGCTCGCACAGCTCGTGGGTCAGCAGGGCGTCCCGGGCGCTGAGCTCCCGGCCCTCGCGCACGGCGTCGAGGAAGCCCAGCACCGCCTGCTCGATGCCCCGCTGGCGGGCGACCGGCACCCAGTCGCCGCGGCGGCGCACGGTCGGCTGGCCCTTGTGGTCGACGATCTCGGCGAGGTTGACGACCTGACGCTTGGCGTCCTGGCCGGACACCTCCAGGATCTCCTCGGTGGAGCCGTTGAGCCGGTTCATCATGCCGATGGCGGTGAAGCCGTCGCCGGAGAGCTGGAGCACGACGTGGTGCATCAGACCGTCGCGGACGCGGGCGCGCACGTCGATGTGGTCGATGTCGCCGGGCGCCAGGAAGCGCAGGGTGTCGACGACGTGGATGAAGTCGTCGAGGACGAAGGTGCGCGGGTCCTCGGGGAGTCCGATCCGGTTCTTCTGGAGCAGGATCAGCTCGCGCGGGTGCTCCAGGCACTGGGCGTAGCCGGGGGCGAGCCTGCGGTTGAAGCCGACGGCGAGGCCCACGCCGTTCTTCTCGGCGAGCTCCACGAGCCGCTCGGAGTCGGCGTACTCGTAGGCGAGCGGCTTGTCGACGTAGGTCGGCACCCCGGCGTCGAGGAGCCGGGTGGCGATCTCGGCGTGCGCGGCGGTCGAGGCGTGCACGAAGGCCGCGTCGAGGCCGACGGAGAGCAGCGAGTCGAGGTCGAGGTGGCGGCGCCCGGCGGGCAGGTGGTGGACGTCGGCGACCCGGTCGAGGGTGGCGGGCGTCCGGGTCTGGAGGTGGAGCTCGACCCCGGGAAGGGTGGACAGGACGGGCAGGTACGCCTTCTGGGCGATGTCGCCGAGTCCGATGCAGCCAACCTTCACGGGTGCTCCTTGCCGTAGTGCGCGTCGTCCGTCGCCCCCGGGGCCGTATCGCCCGAAGGGCCGTATCCGCCGCTCAGCTTACGCGGGGCGGTACGGGCCGGTGGGCGGCCGCCAGTCGACGACGCCGTCGAAGCCGCGCAGCAGGAGGCCGGGGCCGAGGCGGGAGGCGGCGGTGACGGCCGCGTTCCGCAGGGAGACGGCGGGGCGGGCGGAGAGCGTCGCGAGGCGGCCGGTGCGGGCGGCCTTGCGGACGAGGGCGGCGGTGCGCGGCAGCCGGTCGGCGGTGTACGCGGCGAGGGCGTCCGGCAGGGGCCGCCCGGGGTCCGCGTGGTGGGCGAGCACGACGGCGTCCTCGATGGCCTGGTTGCCGCCCTGGCCGAGGGTGGGCTGCATGGCGTGGGCGGCGTCGCCGAGCAGCGCGGTGCGGCCGTGGTGGAAGGCGGGCAGCGGGTCGATGAGGTGGTGGACGTCGTGGCGCAGCACGCCGGGCTCCTCGGCGGCGGCGAGCAGCGCGGGGACGGGGTGGTGCCAGGCGCCGAACAGGCGCAGCAGCTCGGCCCGCTCGCCGCCGGGCGCGCGGGCGCCCTCGGGGGCGGCGGCCATGGCGTACGTGTACACGCGTCCGTCCTTGAGCGGCTGGCTGCCCCACAGGCGTCCGGGGCCCCAGGTCTCGTGCGGGGCGAAGGGCTCGGCGGGGGCGGGGACGACGGTGCGCCAGGTGGTGTAGCCGGTGTAGCGGGGGCCGGGGTGGGCGGGGAAGAGGGCGGCGCGGACGGCGGAGCGGATGCCGTCGGCGCCGACGACCAGTTCGGCCTCGTGGACGCCGCCCGGGGTGGTGACGCGGGCGGGGCGCCGGGGGTCGCCGGGGTCGGTGAGGACGGCGGCGGCCCCGGTGCGCACGGCGGCGGCGGGGAGGGCGGAGCGCAGCAGGTCGACGAGGGTGGCGCGGTGCAGCAGGACGAGCGGTCCGCCGAAGCGCGCGGCGGCGGCCTCGGCGTCGGTGCGGGCGAGCCAGCGGCCGTCGGGGCGGCGCATCCCGCCGTCGCCCTGCCAGGCGGCGTGGGCGCGGACCGGGTCGCCGAGGCCGATCACGTCCAGGGCGCGCAGGGCGTTGGGCGCGAGGGCGATCCCGGCGCCGACGGGAGCGAGTCCGGCGGCGCGTTCGAGGACGGTGACGTCCCAGCCGCGGGCGCGCAGGGCGACGGCGGCGGTGAGGCCGCCGATGCCGGCTCCGACGACGACGGCGCGGTGCTGTTCCATGGCTCCCCCTCCGGGCCTCCGGGGCCGGGGCGCACCGGGGCCGATCGATCGACTACATCTGTAGTGCACCACGCGACCGTACTACAGCCGTAGTCGCACGGACACCCCCGGGGCGGGCGGTCGATAGGTTGTCCCCATGACCGCCGCACGGACCCCCGAGGCCCCGCCGACCCGCGCCGAACGCATCGGCGACGCCGCCCTCGACCTGCTTGTCGAGCGCGGGATGCGCGGGCTCACCCATCGGGCCGTCGACGAGCGGGCCGGTCTCCCCCAGGGCTCCACCTCCAACCACGCCCGGACCCGCCAGGCCCTCCTGGAGACCGCGGTCCGCCGCCAGGTCGAGCGGGAGGCGGCGGTGCTCGCCCCCGACGAGCTGCCCGCGGCCGGCGCGGGGCCCGAGTCGCTCGTGGCCGCCCTGGCGCTGGCCCTGCACCGCTATCTCGGCGACCACCGCAGGCTCCTCGTCTCCCGCTACGAGCTGGCCCTGGAGGCCACCCGCCGCCCCGAGCTGCGCGCCTTCTTCGACTCGGCGGGCTCGGTCTTCCACGGGCCGGTCGTCGCGATGATGGCGGCGGCCGGCTCCCCGGCGCCCGAGCGGCACGCGCTCTCGCTGATCGCCTGGTGCGAGGGGCTGATGTTCTCCTGTGCCGCCGGCTCCTTCCACAAAGCCGTGCCCCCACTCGCCGAACTGCGGATCGGCTTCGAGGAGTTGTTGCGCGGGATGCTCGGGAGGTGACCCCGGCCCGGTGCGCCGCCCGCCCGCCGCACGGGGCTGGCCCGCCGGACGATCATGGGCGACGATGCGGGGCATGAGCACCGAACAGACCGACACCGCCGCCGTCCGCGTCGACCCCGGCACCCTGACCGGGGAGCGCCAGGCCCTGGAGCAGTGGCTCGACTTCCACCGCGCGACCCTCGCGATGAAGTGCGAGGGCCTCGACGACACGCAGCTGCGCACGGCCGCCGCCCCGCCCTCGGACCTCAACCTGATGGGCCTGGTCCGCCACATGGCAGAGGTGGAGCGCGGCTGGTTCCGCCGCGTGCTGGCCGGGGAGCGGGACGCCGGCTGGATCTACAGCACCAAGGAGGACCACGACGGCGACATCCACGTCACCGACGCGGACACCTGGGCGGAGGCGTACGCCACCTGGCAGGGGGAGATCGCGCACGCCAGGGCCAACGCCGCCGGGCGCGGCCTCGACGAGCCGGGCAGCGGGAAGCACCGCAGCGGCGAGACCTTCAACCTGCGCTGGATCTACCTCCACATGATCGAGGAGTACGCCCGCCACAACGGGCACGCGGACCTCATCCGGGAGCGGATCGACGGCGCCACGGGCGACTGATCCGGCCGGTCCGGCCGACTCGCCCCCCAGGGGGCTGCCGGTCAGCCCGCGCCCGGGTGATCACTCATTACGGGCATTCCTCGCGAGTAGGGGTGTGAGAAACCCGGCCCGACCAGCAGAGTTGCCCGGGTGCATGGAACCAGAACCACAGTGAGGATCCTGGCCGGGGTCGCGATGGCCGCCCTCTCGGGCTGCGTCGCGGTGGAGCCGCCCTCGCCCGCTCCCCCGGCGGTCCCGAGCCCGGCGGACGCCCGGCCGGGCCACGCCGTCGCCCCGCAGATCGTCCAGGGCCCCGCCCGCGAGGCCCTGGAGGCGGCGATGCCCGATCCGACACCCGAACCGCGCTCCTCCGTCGAGCGGCGGCGCGACTCCGGCGGCGCGTCCGGCGGCGGCTCCGGCGGCCGGAGCGGGACGGACGGGACGTCCGGCCGGAACGGCGAGGCCGCGCCGCGCGCCACGGCGCGGCCGCGCCCGGGCGGCGGCCACGGCCCCGAGGTCGACCTGCCGGGCCTGCTGAAGAAGCCGCCCCGCTCCGCCGCCGAGATCTGCGAGCTGGGCGCCCGCTACGGCGGCTGGAGCCCGGACAGCGAACAGGCGAGGATCTGCCGTGGCACCTACGGGCGCTGACCCCGCAGCCGTACCTCCAGCCGCTCGATCGCGGCCCGCACCCCGTTGCCGTACCCGTCGTCGTCCAGGACCTCGGAGGCGGCGCGGGCCCGGTCCAGATGGACGCGGGCCGCGTCCGGGCGGGCCAGCTTCACGTAGTCGGCGGCCAGGTTGAGGTGGAGCGAGGGGTAGAGGGCGCGCAGCGCCGCCGCCGAGTCCTGGCGGCGCTGCCGGTCCCCGTCGATCCCCTCGGCCGCCGTCAGGGCCCGCAGGTCCCAGGCCAGCTCCGTGTCGGGGTCGTCCTGGGCGTCGGCCATGTAGTGGGCGAGGGTGCAGCGGTGCAGCGGGTCGCCGTCCGGCCCGAGCTGCGCCCAGATCTCGCCGAAGCGGTTGCGGGCCTCTTCCCTGTCCCCGCCGTGCAGGAGCATCCGCGCCTGCCCGATCCTGGTCATCACGCCGTCGTCCGACACCTGCTGCTGCCCGGTCACTGCGGCCTCCACGCGCTGTTCACGCTGTCGCTGCGGCCGCCGGTCGGGCGGACCCGGATCCGACGCTAGCCGCAGCCGCGCCGGATCCGGCCGAGGCTCAGCCGAGGTCGGGGATGCGCCAGTCGATCGGCTCGTGCCCCTGGGCGGCGACGGCCTCGTCGATCTGGGTGAACGGGTGGGAGCCGAAGAACTTCTTCGCCGACAGCGGCGAGGGGTGGGCGCCCTTCACCACCACGTGCCGCTCCTCGTCGATGAGGGGGAGCTTCTTCTGGGCGTAGTTCCCCCAGAGGACGAAGACCGCCGGGTCGGGCCGGGCGGCGACGGCCGTGATGACGGCGTCGGTGAACTTCTCCCAGCCCTTGCCCTTGTGCGAGTTGGCCTCGCCGGCGCGGACCGTGAGCACCGCGTTGAGCAGCAGGACGCCCTGCTCGGCCCACGGCATCAGATAGCCGTTGTCGGGGACCGGGTGGCCGAGCTCGGCCTGCATCTCCTTGTAGATGTTGCGCAGCGAGGGCGGGGTCTTCACGCCGGGGCGGACGGAGAAGCAGAGCCCGTGGCCCTGCCCCTCGCCGTGGTAGGGGTCCTGGCCGAGGACCAGGACCTTCACCTTGTCGAACGGGGTCGCGGCGAGGGCCGCGAAGACCTCCTCGCGCGGCGGGTAGACCGGCCCGTTCGCCCGCTCCTTCTCGACGAACTCGGTGAGCTGCTCGAAGTACGGCTTCTGCAGCTCGTCGCCGAGGACGCCGCGCCAGGACTCGGGCAGCATGTCGGTGTCGGTCACGTCAACAACCTCCGGTGGGTGTTTCGCTTGTCTACGAGAAACCTACCGGGGGCCACTGACAACGCGGCCGACACCGCCCTCGGTCGACGCCGCCCGGGCTACCAGCTGGTGCGGCGGCTGAGCTCCCACATCTGCATGACGGTCTGCGGGTCGAGGGCCCGCTCGCCGCCGCCGATGTCGTCGCTCGCGGCGATGTAGAGCTTGCCCTGCCACAGCGGCAGCAGCCGGACGTCCTGCACCATGATCTCCTGCGCCTGCACGAACGCGTCCGTGACGGCCCCTCGGTCGCTCTCGCGCCGGGACTTGGGGATCAGCTCCTTGGTGATCTTCGGGCTGACGTACGGGGTGCCGAGGACGTTCTCCTCGCCGATGAAGGGGGCCACGAAGTTGTCCGGGTCCGGGAAGTCGGGGAACCAGCCGCGCCCGAAGACCGGGTACAGGCCCTTCTGGTAGCCCGCCTGGAAGTCCTTCCAGGGCTTGCCGTGCAGGGTGACCTGGAAGAGGCCGCTGCTCTCCAGCTGCCGCTTGAGCTCCTTGAACTCGGCGGCGGTCGAGGAGCCGTAGCGGTCGGTGGTGTACCAGAAGTCGAGCTTGACCGGCTCGGTGATGCCGGCGTCGCGCAGGATCGCCTTGGCCTTGGCCGCGTCGGGCGAGCCGAAGCGGTCGTAGAACTTGGTGGTGTGGCCCGAGATGCCCTTGGGGACCATGGAGTACAGCGGCTCGGCCGTGCCCTGGTAGACCTTGTTCACCAGCTCGTCGCGGTCGACGAGCTGCGCGATGGCCTTGCGGACGGGCAGCCGGGCGACGGAAGCGTCGCGGGCGTTGAAGACCAGGTAGCGGATGTCCGCGCCGGTGGACTCGACGAGCTGGAGGCCCTTGTTCTCCGGCGTGTCGGCCTGGAGGGCGACGACCTCCTCGGCGGTCAGACCGCGGTAGGTGGCGTCGATCTCCTTCTTGCGGAGCGCGGCCACCATCGGCTCGGACTCCTTGAAGTACCGGATGGTCACGCCGCCGTTCTTGCGGTCGGCGAAGCCCTTGTAGCTGGGGTTGCGGGTCAGCTCGGCCTTCTGGCCCTCGGTGTACGAGTCGAGGACGTACGGTCCGGAGCCGACCAGCTTGCCGTCCTTGCGGAGCTGGTCCGCCGGGTACTCGGCCGGGTCGACGATCGACATGGCCGGGGTGGCGAGGATGAACGGGAAGGTCGCGTCCGACTTGTTCAGCCGGAAGACCACCGTGCGGTCGTCGATGGCCTCGACCTTGTCGAGCGAGCCGAGCATGCCGTTGGGGCCGCCGTCGACGTCGATCTTGCGGATGCGCTCGATCGAGTACTGGACGGCCTTGGCGTCGAGCTTGTGGCCGTTGGAGAAGGTCAGTCCGTCGTGCAGGACGCACTCGAAGACCCGGCTCGAACTGCCCTCCTTGAACTTGCAGTCCGCCGCGTCCGGCTTCGGGCTGGTGGTTCCCGTGGGAAAGGCCACGAGTGTCTGGAAGACATTCCGGAAAAGCTCCCAGGAATTGTCCCAGGCGGCAGCCGGATCAAGCGTGGAAGGAGAACTCGTCGTACCGACGACGATTCTCTGATCCCCTGCGGATTCACCGTCCGAAAACACACTGCATGCGGACAGGAGGGATATGGACGCAAGGGCTGCAGCGGCCTGCAGACTGGTCCGGTTGAACACGTGCACGCTCCTCGTTCAGCCTGGGTCGGCGAACGATACCGCAGCCCCCCGCCAGGTCAATGCTCGGCCCTGGCGGGGCACTTGAGGGCATTCCGCGCACAACCGGGGCCAAACCAGTCACGAATTCAGGAAAGTGTCCGGATAGCGGTCACCCGACACCGGCGTTCAGGAAAAGACCCCCGTCGACGACGAGCGTCTGGCCGGTGATCCAGTCCGACTGCGCGGAGGTCAGGAAGGCCGCCGCACCGCCGATGTCCTGCGGCTCGCCGAGCCGGCCCAGCAGATACGGGGCGGCCGCCTCGGCCTCCCGCCCCTCGTACAGCGCCGCGGCGAACTTCGTCTTCACGACGGCCGGGGCGATGGCGTTGACCCGGACCTCCGGGGCGAATTCGTGCGCCAGCTGGAGGGTCAGATTGATCATCGCCGCTTTGCTCATCCCGTACGCGCCGATGAAAGGCGAGGGGGCGAGTCCGGCGATCGAGGCGATGTTCACGATCGCCCCGCCGTGCTCCTTCTGCCACGCCCGGTAGGTCTGCTGGGCGAAGCCGAGGGCCGAGACGACATTGGTCTCGAAGACCTTGCGGGCCACGTTCAGGTCCAGCTCGGCGATCGGCCCGAACACCGGGTTCGTCCCGGCATTGTTGACCAGGAAGTCGACCCGGCCGAAGGCGTCCATGGCGGCGGCGACCGCGGCGGCCTGGTGGGCCTCGTCGTGCGCCTTTCCGGGCACCGCGATCACCCGGTCGGCGCCGAGCCGCTCCACGGCCTCCTTGAGGGCCTCCTCGCCCCGTCCGGTGATGACGACCCGGTCGCCGCGGGCGACCAGGGCCTCGGCGACTCCGTAGCCGATGCCCCGGCTGGCGCCGGTGACCAGGGCGACCTTGCCCGAGAGCTCGGGCTGTTCCTGCGCGCTCATCGCGTCCTGCTCTCCCTCTCTCCGTACCCGTACGTCAGTTGAGCGGGCCGCCGGCCACGTACATGACCTGGCCGGAGACGAAACCGGCGTCGTCGCCCGTGAAGAAGGCGATGGCGTGGGCGACGTCCTCGGGGCGGCCGACCCGCTGGACCGGGATCATCGAGGCGGCCGCGGCCTGGAAGTCCTCGAAGCCCATGCCGACGCGCTCGGCGGTCTGCGCGGTCATCTCGGTGACGATGAAGCCGGGGGCGACGGCGTTGGCGGTGACGCCGAACTTGCCGAGCTCCTTGGCGAGGGTCTTGGTGAAGCCCTGGAGGCCGGCCTTGACGGCGGAGTAGTTGGCCTGGCCTCGGTTGCCGAGCGCCGAGGAGGAGGAGAGGGAGACGATCCGGCCGAAGCCCGCGTCCACCATGTGCTTCTGGCACGCCTTCGCCATCAGGAACGCGCCCTTGAGGTGCACGTTCATGACCAGGTCCCAGTCGGCCTCGTCCATCTTGAAGAGCAGGTTGTCGCGGAGCACGCCCGCGTTGTTGACGAGGATGGTCGGCGCGCCGAGCTCGGCGGCGACGCGCGCGACGGCGGCCTCCACCTGGGCGCCGTCGGACACGTCGCAGCCGACGGCGAGGGCGGTGCCGCCCGCGGCCGTGATCTTCTCGACGGTGTCCTTGCAGGCCGCCTCGTCGAGGTCGAGCACGGCGACGGCGCGGCCCTCGGCGGCGAGCCGGATCGCGGTGGCGGCTCCGATGCCGCGAGCGGCACCGGTGACGACGGCTACGCGCTGCTCGGTGGTGGACATGCTGGTTCTCCTCGCCCTTGGATCATCCGTGGATGTGGCCGGTACCGCGGTCCGCTCGCTCTCCCGCACATGAGCGACCGCTTAGTATCGTCCGCAGACGAGACGCTAGAAGCCCCGGCACCCGGTGTCAACGGCCCACCGGGCGCACCGCGCGGCTCCCGCGCGCGAGGGCGGGCTAGCGCACCAGCAGTTCGAGCAGGCGTTCCACCTCGGCCTCGGGGTCGGCCGTCAGTCCGGTGTGCACCGGGCCCGGCTGGACCACCGTCGAGCGGGGGGCGATCAGCCAGCGGAAGCGGCGCCCGGGGTCGTCGCCGGCCGCCTGTCCGGCGTCGGCGCCGCCGAGGCAGACGCCCTCGACCGCACGGAGCGCGGCCCGGACCCCCGCGACGTCGGCGGCCGGGTCGAGGACGCCCAGCTTGGCCTCGTCCAGATGGGTGCGGGCGGCCACGAAGGACCTGGCCCGGCAGTAGACGACCACCCCGGCGTTGAAGCACTCGCCGCGCTCCACCCGGGGCACGACGCGCAGCAGGGCGTACTCGAAGACATCGCGATCGGTCACGTGGTGCTGTCCTTCTGGGCGGAGCGCGGGGCGAGACGGTCGGCGAGCCAGCCCGGGGGCCGCTGGGGGCGCCGCTCGGTGCGGGGGCCGAGGGTGATCCGCTCGTGGATGGTCGCGGCGCGCGGCAGCAGCGCCTCCACGTACGCGGCGCGCAGCTCGTCGGTGGTCGCGAAGCCGGGCTCGTCGGCCAGCCACGCGTCGGGGACGTCGGCGGCGACCTCGTCGAGCAGCTCGCGGGTCACCAGCGGCGCCAGCGCCTCGGCGGCGGCGGCGACGTCCGGGGCGAACGGGGCCAGGACGTGGTCCGAGGCGTCGTACGGCCGGGCGGCGGAGACCTGCGCGCCGGGCCAGTTGTGGTGCCAGATCATGGTGGCGCCGTGGTCGATGAGCCACAGGTCGCCGTGCCAGACCAGCATGTTCGGGTTCCGCCAGGACCGGTCGACGTTGTTGATCACCGCGTCGAACCAGACGACCTTCCCGGCCTCCACCGGGTCCACCTCGTACGCGAGCGGGTCGAAGCCCAGCGAGCCCGGCAGGAAGTCCATGCCGAGGTTGAGGCCGCCGCTCGCCTTCAGCAGCTCCTGCACCTCCTGGTCCGGCTCCGACAGCCCGATCACCGGGTCGAGCTGGATGGTCACCAGCTCCGGCACCCGCAGCCCGAGCCGCCGCCCGAGCTCCCCGCAGATCACCTCGGCGACCAGCGTCTTGCGCCCCTGCCCGGCGCCGGTGAACTTCATGACGTACGTACCGAGGTCGTCGGCCTCGACGATCCCGGGGAGCGAGCCGCCCTCACGCAGGGGCGTGACATAGCGGGTCGCTACGACCTCTTTCAGCACTTGCCAGGCCACCCATCTCTTCCGTATGTGCGATCCGAGCATAGTAACTGAGGGTGACCATGGAGGTGGGGCGTCCGGTGGATAGAGTGGGCGCGCTCCGGGAGGGCCGGGGCCGTACGGAGAACAGGGGTGGGGAAATGCCGCAGCATCGGCGGTCCAGGAGAGGCCGGAACATAGCCCTCGGGGTGACGGGTGTCGTCACCGTCGCCGGGGCCGGGATCGCGGCGCAGACCTCCATGGCGGCCCCCGCGTGGCCGGTCCAGAAGACGTACACGGGCCGGGCGTTCGACGCCTGCACGGCGCCCTCGCTCGCCGCGATGACGGCCTGGCGCAAGGACGCCTACTACGGCGGTGTCGCCGTCTACATCGGCGGGAAGAACCGCGGCTGCGCCCAGCCCAACCTGACCAAGGCGTGGACGAAGTCGGTCGACACGCTCGGGTGGCGCGTCATCCCCCTGTACGTCGGCGCCCAGCCGCCCTGCCAGAAGAGCCTCAACAAGGAGCGCTTCACCGCCGCCACGGCCGCCTCGGTCGGCGCGAGCAACGCGAACGACGCCGTCGCGAAGGCCGCGGCGCTCGGCATGAAGCCGGGCAGCCCGATCTACCTGAACATGGAGTCGTACGACATCGCCGACAAGGCGTGCAACGACGCCACCCTCGCCTACGTGCGGTCCTTCACCAAGACCCTGCGCGCCAAGACCTACCGCGCCGGTCTCTACGGCTTCAGCAGCTCCAGCGCCAAGGCGATCGCCACCGCCAAGGACCGCACCGACCTCCCGGGCAACCTCTGGTACGCCCTGTGGAACGGCCAGGAGACCACCACCAAGGACTGGCCCTGGGACCCCAAGCTGTACACCGACCACAGCCGGGGCCACCAGTACAAGGCCAACAGCAAGGAGACCCGGGGCGGCCACACGATCACCGTCGACCGGAACGCCTGGGACGCCCCCGTCGCCATCGTCGGCTGAGCCGCCGGCCGGCCCGCGCCCGCGTCCGGCCGCGTCACCCCGCCAGCGTCGGGGCGCCCTTGCGGAGGGTCGCCGCCGTGTGGCGGAGGATCGCGGCCAGGCGCGGGACCTCCAGGTTCTCGGCCGGGCCGCTGATCGAGATGGCCGCCAGGGCCGCGCGGTCGCCCGCGCCGATCACCGGGGTCGCCACGCAGCCGATCCCCGCCACCGCGTCCGGGCCGAAGGCGATGCCCCGGGTGCGGATGTCGGCCAGCTCGGCGCGCAGGCTCCGGGAGACCGGCGGGTGGTCGACCCCGGGCGGGCACGGGGTGTAGGCCAGCAGTGCCTTGCCCACCACATGGCTCGACGCGTGGAAGCGGCCCCCGACGAACTGGCGGGACGGGATGCCGACCGGGGCGCCGACCTGGAGCAGGTACACCACCTTGTCCTCGTCCAGCACGGCCAGTTGCGAGGTCAGGCCGGTGGACCAGTGGAGCTGCTGGAGGTACGGCATGGCCGCGGTCCGCACCTGGTCGCGGTGGTACATCAGGGAGCCGAGCTCCATGAAGCGCATCCCCAGCCGGTAGACCTTCTCGTCGCGGCGCAGCAGGCGCACGCTCGTCAGGTGTTCCAGGATCCGGTGGACCGAGGAGCGGGGCAGTCCGGTGCGCCGGATCACCTCGGTCATGGTCAGCCCGTCGGCCTCCTCGAAGACGTCGAGGATGCCGGAGATCCGGTCGATCATCGACACCGGCGCCGTGAGGTCTGTCATGGGGCCTGTCCTGGGGCCTGTCTTGGGGCCTGTCGTGGGGTCCGCCGTGGGGCCTGTCGTGGGGTCCGTCGTGGGCCCCGACGCGTCCGCCGCCGGCTTCCCCGTCGTGTCCTCCGTCTCGTCCCCCGCCGTCTCCACCGCCCTTAACCTCGCCGCGTCCCCCGTGCCCCCGTACATGACTCTCCCCCTCCCGTTCCGCCGGGCGGGCCGTCGCGCCCGGCTCTTCGTTGGAACGTACACCAGTCATCCGACCAGGCCGAGACCCGTCTCCCCACCGTTCTCCCGCTCTGCGGGAACACCCTTGGCCCGGTCTCCGGGGCCCCCGCAGACTCGGCGTCCGTTGGCACGAAGAGACCGCGGAGGGATGATCGATGAGCGTTCCGGTGAGCACGGAACACGAGGTCAGGGACATCGAGAAGGGGGCGCCGCCGGCCCGGTTCGCCCGGGGCTGGCACTGTCTGGGGCTCGCCGACTCCTTCAAGGACGGCAGCCCCCACGAGATCGACGCGTTCGGCACCAAGCTCGTGGTCTTCCAGGCCCAGGACAGCGGCGAGCTGCACGTGCTCAACGCGTACTGCCCGCACATGGGCGGCAATCTGGCGCGCGGCACGATCAAGGGCGACACCGTCTCCTGCCCCTTCCACGGCTGGCTGTGGAACGGCGACGGACGCTGCGCCGACATCCCGTACGCCCGGCGGGTGCCGCCGCGCGCCAGGACCCGGTCCTGGACCACGCTGGAGGAGAACAAGCAGCTCTTCGTCTGGTACGACCCCGAGGGCGCGCCGCCGCCCGAGGGCGTGACGATCCCCCGGATCGAGGGCGTCTTCGACGGGCAGTGGAGCGACTGGACCTGGCACACCCTGCGCGTCGAGGGCTCGCACTGCCGCGAGATCGTCGACAACGTCGTGGACATGGCGCACTTCTTCTACGTGCACAACTCGTTCCCGACGTACTTCAAGAACGTCTTCGAGGGGCACGTCGCCACCCAGTACCAGGCCACCGCCCCGCGCGGCGACATGACGGCGGACCAGACCGTCTCCGCCCAAGGGGACACCCGCTCGGTCGCCTCCTACTACGGCCCCTCCTACATGATCGTCTACCTGGACATGGACGTGGACGAGGCCGGCACCACCGTCGAGACCGCGATGATCAACTGCCACTACCCGGTGGGGCCCGACTCCTTCGTCCTCATGTACGGCGCCATCGTGAAGAAGCTGCCCGGCATGACCGACGCCGAGGCCGCGGAGGCCGCCGCCCAGGCGTCCCAGGGGCTGGCCGCCGGCTTCGAGCAGGACATCGAGATCTGGCGGAACAAGACCCGCATCGACAACCCCCTGCTCTGCGACCAGGACGGCCCCGTCTACCAACTGCGCCGCTGGTACGAGCAGTTCTACGTGGACACAGCCGATGTCGAGCCCGCGATGACCGACCGCTTCGAGTTCGAGATCGACACCGAGCGGGCGGTACGGGTGTGGCAGGCGGAGGTCGACGCGAACCTCGCCCGGCAGACGGCCGCGGAGCGCTGAGCCATGGCCCAGCAGCGCTTCACCTGCGACGCGTGCCCCAACGAGGTGCTCGTCGAGAAGCGGAGCCTCGCTCACACCAGTACGCAGTGGCTCCGGCCGACCTCCTGCTGTCCCGAGCTCGCCGGCCGGCCCGAGGGCACCGTCGCGGTCTGCACCCGGCTGCGCGCCTCCATCGAGCGGGCCGTGCGCGCGGGCGCCGTCCCGGTGGGCGGCGAGGATGAGTGACCGTACGCGGGTGCTCCCGGTCGTCGTCAGCGCGGTGGTCCGGGAGGCCGAGGACGTGGTGAGCCTCGTCGTCGAGACGGCGGACGGCTCGCCGCTCGCCCCTCGGCCCGGACAGTTCCTCACCGTCCGGGGGCCGGCGGGGCAGGCCCGCTGCTACTCCTTCTCCCGGACCGGCGCCGCGCCCCGCATCACCGTGAAGCGGGTGCCTGGCGGGGCCGTCTCCTCCTGGCTGTGCGACCGGGCCGCCCCCGGCCTGCGGCTGGAGGCGCTGCCGCCCGCGGGCGCCTTCACCCCGCCCGACTGGGACGGCGACCTGCTGCTCGCGGCGGCCGGGAGCGGGATCACCCCGGTGCTCGCGATCGCCTCGGCGGCCCTGGAACGGGGCACCGCCCGGGTCGTCCTGGTGTACGCCAACCGCGACGAGGCGTCCGTCGTCTTCGGCCGCGAGCTGCGCGAACTGGCCGCCGCCCACCCGGAGCGGCTGCTCGTCCACCACCTGCTGGACTCCGTGCAGGGCCGGCCCGACGGGGCCCTGCTCCACCAGCTCCTCGCGCCCTACCGGGACCGGAGCGCCTACCTGTGCGGGCCCGCCCCGTTCATGGACGCGGTCGCCGCCGCCCTGCGCGCCCACGGGGTCCCGCGCGGACGGATCCACCGCGAGGTCTTCGTGTCGCTCGACGGCGCGTTCGCGGCGCCGGAGCCGGGGCCTGGGCCGGACTTGGTCGACCTGCCCGCCGATACCCCGGCCTCCGCCGTCAGCCCGCTCGCCCTCGTGCTCGACGGGGAGCGGTACGACATCGGCTGGAGCGACGGCAGCACGCTGCTCCAGGCCATGCTCGCGCACGGCGTCGACGCGCCCTTCTCCTGCCGCGAGGGGCTCTGCGGGGCCTGCGTGTGCCGGGTCGAGCGGGGCGCGGTGGTCTCCCCCGCCCCCGGCGTGCTCACCCCCGAGGACCTCGCCGACGGGTACGTCCTGGCCTGCCAGGCGCTGCCCCCGGGCGACCGCGCGCCGGTCGCCGTCACCTACGACTGATCCGCATACGGCCGCTCCGCGTACGACCGACCCGCGTACGACCGATCCGCATACGGCTGCTCCGCGTACGACCGATCCGCGTACGACCGATTCAACCCTCCCGAAGGGAGTCGGGCCCCGCCATGCCCGCAGCACCCGCGCTGTCCGTCCTGGACACCACCTTCATCCCCACCGGCAGCACCTCCGGGCGGACCGTCGCCGACAGCGTCCGGCTCGCCCGGCACGCCGAAGGGCTCGGCTACCGCCGCCTGTGGGTGACCGAACACCACAACCACCCCGCCCTCGCCGCCGCCTCCCCGCCCGTCCTGCTCGCCCATCTCGCCGCGCGCACCGAGCGCATCCGGGTCGGCTCCGGCGGGATGCTGCTGCCGCACCACGCGCCGCTCGCGGTGGCCGAGCAGTTCACCCTCCTGCACGCCATCCACCCGGACCGGGTCGACCTCGGCGTCGGGCGCGGCGCCGGCACCGACCCGGCCACCTCGCACGCCCTGCGGCGCGCCGACCCGGGCGAGTTCGCCGCCCAGGTGTCGGACCTGGAGGCGTTCCTCGGGCACCGGGACCACGCGCCGGGCAGCCCGTACCGGAGCGTGCGGACCGTGCCCGCCGACACGCCGGGGCCGCCGCTGTGGATCCTCGGGTCGAGCCCGTACGGCGCCCGGGTGGCCGCGGCGCGCGGGCTGCCGTTCGCCTTCGCCCACCACTTCGGCGGGGACACGGCGGGCGCGATCCGCCTCTACCGGGAGACCTTCCGGCCCTCGAAGGTGCTCGACCGCCCGTACGCCCTGATCAGCCTCACGGCCGTGGCCGCCGGCACCGCGGCCGAGGCCCGGCGGCACGCGGCGGCGCAGGAGCTGGCGCAGTTGCGGATCGCCCAGGGCCTGCCCGACGCGCTGCTCCCCGCCGACGAGGCCGTCGCCCTGCTCGCCGGACGCTCGACCCCCTTCGGCGCCCGGGGAGTCGTCGGCGACCCGCGCTCCGTGGCGGCCGAACTCACCGCGCTCGCCGGGGCCACCGGCGCGGACGAGCTCATGATCGTCACCGCGCTGCACGACCAGGACGCCCGGTTGCGCTCGTACGCGCTCATCGCCGAGGCCCTCGACGCCACCACGACCGGCGCCGCCACCACCGGCTGAGCCGGGACCGCGCTCCCCATCTCCGCTCCCGCCCTCACCCTCACCCTCACCCTCACCCAAGGAACCCGTATGCCCAGTCCCGCCGCCCCAGTCCCCGCGTCCGGTGCGCCGGACGTCCGCGTCATCGAAGGCACCACGCCCCCGGCCCGGTTCGCCCGCGGCTGGCACTGTCTGGGGCTCGCCGACTCCTTCAAGGACGGCGGCCCCCACGAGATCGAGGCGTTCGGCACCACTCTGGCCGTGTTCCAGGGCGGCGACGACGGCCGGCTGCGCGTCCTGGACGCCTTCTGCCGCCACATGGGCGGCAACCTCGCGCGCGGAACCGTCAAGGGCGACGCCCTGGCCTGCCCGTTCCACGACTGGCGCTGGGACGGCGAGGGCCGGTGCGCCGGGATCCCGTACGCCCGCCGGGTGCCGCCCCGGGCGCGGACCCGGGCCTGGACCACGCTGGAGCAGGACGGGCAGCTGTTCGTCTGGCACGACCCGGAGGGCGCCCCGCCCCCGGCGCACGTCACCGTGCCCCGTATCGACGACGTCTTCGGCGAGGACTGGTCGGACTGGGCGTGGGACAGCGTGCTGATCGAGGGCGCGCACTGCCGGGAGGTCGTCGACAACATCGTCGACATGGCGCACTTCTTCTACGTGCACCACTCCGTGCCCACCCGTTTCACCAACGTCTTCGAGGGCCACGTCGCCTCGATGTACATCGAGAGCACCCCGCGCCGCGACTCCGGTGTCGAGCTGATCGGCGCCGATCTGAGCCTGCGCTCCGACGCCGCCTACTACGGCCCGTCCTACATGACCGACCGCGTGTGGCAGCCGCTCGGCGACGGGACGGAGGCCGAGTCGATGCTGATCAACTGTCACTACCCGGTCTCCGCCACCTCGTTCCGGCTGATGTGGGGCGTCAAGGTGCGCCGGCTGCCCGGGATGGGCGCCGAGGAGGCCGCGGACGCGGCCGTGCGGACCGCCGACGGGCTCGGGGTGGCCTTCCGGCAGGACATCGAGATCTGGCGGCACAAGACCCACATCGACAATCCGCTGCTCTCCGACGGCGACGGGCCGGTCTACCAACTGCGGCGCTGGTACCAGCAGTTCTACGTGGACGCGGACGCGGTCACGAACGACATGACGCGCCGCTTCGAGTTCGAGATCGACACCCGTCCCGCCAACGAGCACTGGGAGCGGGAGATGGACGCCAATCTGGCGCGCTCCGCCGCCCCCGCCCGCGTACAGCCGTAGCCATCCACAGATCAGGGGGTCCACCATGTCCAGCACCGTTGCGAGCGACACCTTCCGCGAGGCCGCCGCGGCCTTCGGGACCGGGGTCGCGGTCATCACCGCCGAGGGGGCCGCGGGGCCGGCGGGGCTCGCCGTGCAGTCCTTCGCCTCCCTCTCCCTCGACCCGCCCTACGTCACCTTCTCGCCCGCCCGCACCTCCACGAGCTGGCCGCTGATCCGGGCCGCCGGCCGCTTCGCCGTCAACGTCCTCGCGCACGACCAGGCCGCGCTGTCGCGGCGGTTCGCCACCAGCGGCGGCGACAAGTTCGACGGCACCGAGTGGGCCCCGGGCGAGAACGGGGCGCCCGTCCTGGCCGGCGCGCTCGCCTGCTTCGAGGCCGAACTGGAGGACGAGCTGCCGGGCGGCGACCACACGATCGTCATCGGCCGCGTCACCCGCGCCGTGGCGCTGCGGGACGCCGAGCCGCTCCTCTACTTCCGGCGCGCCTACCGCCGCCTCGTCCCGGCGTGACCCCGCCCGCGCCCCGGCTCCGGCTTCGCCCTCACCTCCGCCCGTATCCCCGCCCCCGTACAGGAGCACCCTCGTGAAGTTCTCGATGATCTTCGAAGCGCAGTTGGCCGACCCGACCCCGGAGCATGAGCGGCAGGTGCTCCACGACTGTGTCGAACAGGCCGTGTACGCCGAGGAGATGGGCTTCGACCGGATCTGGGCGGTCGAGCACCACGCCCTGAAGTACTACGCCCACATGAGCGCGTCCGAGATCTTCCTGACCTGGGTCGCCGCCCGCACCGAGCGGATCCGCATCGGGCACGGCGTGGTCACCATGCCGTTCAACTACCAGCACCCGGTCCGGGTCGCCGAGCGCGCCGCCATGCTCGACGTGCTCTCCGGCGGCCGGGTCGACATCGGCGCCGGGCGCGGGGCCACCGCCCAGGAGATGGCCATGTACGGGGTGCGGCCCGAGGACACGTACCCGCAGATGGAGGAGGCGCTGCGGATCTTCGCGAACGCCTGGCGCGAGGAGTCCTTCGAGTGGCACGGCTCGCTCGACATCGGCCCCGGCGCGGTGCTGCCGCGGCCCGTGCAGGACCCGCACCCGCCGCTGTTCATGGCCTGCTCCAAGGACGACACCCTGCGGCTGGCCGCCGACTACGGCATCGGGGCGCTGGTCCTCGGCTTCGCGGGCGCCGACAACATCCGCGGGCTGCGCAAGATCTACGACGAGGCCATCGCGGCCCGCACCGGCGAGCGGCTGATCTCCACCGAGGTCAACGACCACTTCTCCGCGCTCTGTCCGACCGTCGTCCTGGAAGACCCGGCGGAGGCCCGCCGCGTCGGGCTGCGCGGACAGCGCTACTTCGCCGAGTCCATCGCCCACTGGTACGGCGGCGGCCCGGTCCCGGACCAGCGCGTCGAGGCGGGCGACGACCGCGCGGCCCTGGAGGCCGGGAAGCGCGACCTGGTGGCCAAGCTCCACGAGGCGGAGATCCCGGTCACCCCCAGCAGCACCGGCACCTACCACGCCGACCACGCCTACGGGAGCGCCGACGACGCCATCGCGTACGTGGAGCGGCTGCGCGAGATCGGGGTGGACGAGGTGATGTGCCTGATCCAGATGGGCACCGTGCCGCAGGAGGCGTGCCTGGAGACGATCCGGCAGTGGGGCGAGAAGGTCATCCCGCACTTCCGGGCGCTCGACGCGGCGGAAGGGAAGTGACGGACATGGCGGCACAGCACCCGGTCAGGCCCCTGGTCTTCAACGCGTTCACCATGAACTGCGTCTCCTTCATCAACCACGGCCTGTGGCGGCACCCCGACACCCTCCAGACCCGCTACGCCGACCTGGACACCTGGATCGAGCTCGCCAGGATGCTGGAGCGCGGGCGCTTCGACACCCTCTTCTTCGCCGACGTCATCGGGACCTACGACGTCTACCGGGGCGGCCTGGACACGGCCGTCCGCGAGGCCACGCAGTTCCCCAACAACGACCCGGCGGTGCTGATCCCGGCCCTGGCGCACGCCACCGAGCACCTGGGCTTCGCCTTCACCGGCTCCATCCTCCAGGAGCACCCCTTCGCCTTCGCCCGGAAGGTGTCGACGCTCGACCACCTCACCAAGGGGCGGGTCGCCTGGAACATCGTCACCTCCTTCCAGTCGTCCGCCGGGCGCAACTTCGGCTTCGACGCGCAGGTCCCGCACGACGAGCGGTACGTGTGGGCCGACGAGTACATGGACGTGGTCTACAAGCTGTGGGAGGGCAGCTGGGAGGACGACGCGGTACTCGGCGACCGCGCGGCCGGCGTGTACGCCGACCCGGCGAAGGTCCACCGCATCGACCACGCGGGCGACCGGTACCGGGTGGCGGGCCCGCACATGTGCGAGCCGTCGCCGCTGCGCACGCCCGTGCTGTTCCAGGCGGGCTCCTCGGAGGCGGGCCGGGCGTTCGCGGCGCGGCACGCCGAGGGGACGTTCATCCTCGCCCCCAACCCGCTCGCCGCCCGCACCAACATCGACGACGTGCGGGCCCGCGCGGTGGCCGCGGGGCGCAGGCCCGAGGACATCTCCTTCTTCCAGGGCCTGTCGTTCGTCGTGGGCAGCACGGAGGAGGAGGCCCGGCGGAAGAACGCCGAGATCGACGAGATGCTGAGCGTCGAGGGGCTGCTCACGCATATGAGCGGCAACATCGGCGTCGACCTGAGCGCCGTGGACCTGGAGAAGCCGCTCCACGAGCTGCGGACCGAGGTCGCGCACGGCGCGGTGCGGGGGCTGATCGAGAGCGCCCCGGACAAGACGATGACCTTCGCCGACCTGGCCCGGCTCATGGTCACCACGCGGGCGGTCGGCACGCCCGAGCAGATCGCCGACGAGCTGGAGCGGTGGGGCAAGGCCGGGGTGGACGGCTTCAACGTGACGTACGTGACGACGCCCGGCACCTTCGAGGACTTCATCGACCACGTCGTGCCCGTGCTCCAGGAGCGCGGCCTGATGCGGCGGGAGTACTCCCCCGGAACGCTCCGGGAGAAGCTCCTGCCGGGCTCGGGTCCCCGTTTGCCGGAGCGTCATCCGGCCGCCGCGTACCGCCGTTCCGCGGTCGCCGGCGCGCGCTGAGGCCCCGGAACACCCCCAGCGGCACCGACTCGCGGAGGCACGCCCGGCCCGGGCGTGCCTCCGCCCGCATTTCCGGCCCGTTTTGTGGCGCAGGTCACACGGAAGCCGGAAATAGCGGCGGGCCGGGGCCCGTTGGGGCCGCGGCTTCGCCGGGCGGAGGGCGACTCCCCGTTTCGGCGGGCCACTTCGCCACCCGTCCGACCGGACGACCGGACTACCGGACGACCGGCGACAAACGACCGACGACACACGACTCACGACTCACGACCTCGGGAGGTCAGCCATGACGGCCGTGAACGCACCCGGCCGGCCCGCACCGCGCGCGGACCGGGTCCGCAACCGGGCCAAGATCCTGCACGCCGCCCGCAGCGCGTTCTGCGCGCACGGCACGGCGGCGCCGCTGGACCCGATCGCCCGCGCCGCCGGCGTCGGCAACGCCACGCTCTACCGCCACTTCCCCGACCGGGACGCGCTGGTACGGGGCGTCTGCCTGGCCGCCGCCGAACGCATCGCCGCCCAGGGCCGCAGCGCGCTCGCCGAGGAGGCCGACCCCTTCGAGGCGGTGCGCCGCTTCGCGGTCGGCGCCGCCCGGGAGGGCATCGGGCTGCTGTGCCTGATGGTCCCCGAGCGGGCGTGGCTCGCCGACGCCGAGCTGCTGGCGGCCCGGCAGGGCGTGGACGACGTGGCGCTCCAGGCCGTCCAACGGGCCCAGCGGGCCGGGAGGATGCGGACCGACGTCGGCCCCGGCGACCTGATGGTGGCGCTCGGCCAGCTCACCCGCCCGCTGCCGGGACACGTCCACGGCGGGCGCGCCGAGCTCCTCCTGGAGCGCCACTGCCGGCTGCTGCTGGCCGGCATGGAGAGCACCGCGGGCGGCGAACTCCCGGGCCCGCCGGTCAGCTTGAGCGACATCCGGCACTGACCGGGGGCCGGAACCGCAAACCCGTCCCCACCCCGTACACCCCTGCACACCCCCGTACACCCCGAAAGATCCGCTCTTCCTCCCCCGACACGAAAGCAGGCACGTCCATGTCCGCGACGGCACCGGCGCTCGATCCCAGGCGCTGGCAGGCCCTGGTCTTCATCGCCATGGCGCAGCTCCTGGTCAACCTCGACCACACCATCATCAACATCGCCCTGCCCTCGGCCCAGACCGACCTCGGCATCTCCGACGGCAACCGCCAGTGGGCCATCACCGCCTACGCCCTCGCCTTCGGCGGACTGCTGCTGTTCGGCGGGCGCATCGCCGACCTGTGGGGCCGCCGCCGCACCTTCGTCACCGGTCTGGTCGGCTTCGCCGCGGCCTCGGTGCTGGGCGGCGCGGCCACCGAGCAGTGGATGCTGTACTCCGCCCGTGCCCTCCAGGGCACCTTCGCCGCGCTCCTGGCCCCGGCGGCGCTCTCGCTGCTCGCGGTGCTCTTCACCGACGCCGCCGAACGCGGCAAGGCGTTCGGCATCTACGCGGCCGTCTCCGGCAGCGGCGCGGCCATCGGCCTGCTGCTCGGCGGGGCGCTCACCGACTACCTGAACTGGCGCTGGAGCCTGTATGTCCTCATCCCGTTCGCCCTGGTCGCCGCCGCCGGCGCGGTGCTGACCATCCGCGAGCCCGCCGAGGGCCGCAACCGCTCCCCGCTCGACGTGCCCGGCACCATCCTGTCCACGGTCGGCCTGGTGGCCCTCGTCTACGGCTTCGCGCACGCCGAGGAGAGCGGCTGGGGCGACGCCCGCACGCTCGGCCTGCTGGCCGGGGCGCTGGTGCTGCTGGTCGCCTTCGTGGTCCTGGAGTCGAAGGTCCGCCACCCGCTGCTGCCGCTGCGGGTGCTGACCGACCGCAACCGGGGCGGGGCGTTCCTGGCGCTCGGCCTCGCGATCATCGCGCTGTTCGGCATCTTCCTCTTCCTCACCTACTACCTCCAGGTCGTCAAGGCGTACTCCCCGGTGACGACCGGTCTCGCCTTCCTGCCGCTGAGCGTCGGCCTGATCGCGGGCTCCACCCAGATCGGCGCCCGGCTGCTGCCCCGCGTCGCGCCCCGCGCCCTGATGGTGCCGGGCCTGCTCGCCGCCGCGGTGGGCCTGCTGCTGCTCACCCAGATCGACGTGGACAGCTCGTACGCCACCCTGGTCCTGCCCGGGCAGCTGCTCTTCGGCCTCGGGCTCGGCGCCACCATGATCCCGGCGATCTCGCTGGCCACGGTGGGCGTGCGGCCGAGCGACGCGGGCGTGGCCTCCGCGATGGTCAACACCTCGCAGCAGATCGGCGGCGCCATCGGCACGGCCCTGCTCAACACGATCGCGGCCAGCGTCACCGGCACGTACGTCGCCTCCCACGCGGCCGGTGCGGCGGACGCCGGGCGGGTGCAACTGGACGGCATGGTCTCCGGGTTCACCACGGCCTTCTGGTGGTCGGCCGGGATCGTCCTGGTCGCCGCCCTGCTCGTCGCCGTCTGCGTGACGGCGGGCCCGCTGGGCGGCCCCCCGGCGGCCGAGGGCCCCGGGGACGGGGACGGTGCGGATGCCGGGGCCGGTGACAGCGCCGGTGCCGGTGCCGGTGCCGAGGGCTCCGCCGCCGCGGGCGGCGCGCCTCGGCCGGCTCCCGTCTCCGGAGCCTGAGACCCGGCCCGTACGCGGCCGGGGTCCGGTGCTGATGCCGGTGCCGGGGGAACGTTCGTAGCCGCCGATGGTGTCCGTGATGGTGGGGCAGGGGCGGAAGTTGTTGAACTGC